>NZ_AP031591.1:0-78262 GCF_041154755.1 Moraxella sp. K02
CTGGAATCTCAAAAGTCAGTCCAAACACCATAAATAGCTTGAGGGCAAAGCTCAGATAACTGTCAATATCGGTCATTGGTATAACGTTCTGCGGAGCGAACATAATAAAAAATTTCAATACCCCTTTGAGTACGACAAAGTAGGAAAAAGCAACACCCGCATAAAATAGAAATATCGAAGATAGCAGTACAGGAATGGCAATTTTCTTCTCTTTTTTATATAAGCCGGAAGCTACAAATGACCAAATTTGATACAGGATATAAGGCATTGCTAAAAATGCGGCGACGAATATCGTTAAGCGAATGGGTGCCATAAAGTTTGACGTTATATCAGTGGCAATCATGGTCGAATTGATGGGTAACTGCGCCACTAATGGGTCTGATAAAAGATTATAAAGCTCGCGTGAAAATCCCACCAATACTAAGAATATAATTAAGACGACCACGCATATTCTTATTAAGTGCGTACGCAGCTCGATTAAATGTCCGGTAATAGGCATATCGCCAAGCGTACCTAACGTATCTCCAGACTCACTATTCTGTGTTGTATCTGTTGGCGCCTCAAACTCTATATCTGTTATTTTTTCTTGTCGACTTTTTTGCCGTTTAAATAGGCTCACTGATCCGCCTCCTGTTTAATGAACGAGGAGGTAGTATTCTGTTGATGGTCTTTATCATAAGGGGTGATTGACTGATGTGAATCGTCTAGGCTTTGGTTCTGTGACTGCTCAAACTTTTGCATACTGCCACGCATTTCTGCTAATTCGCGCTTCATATCCGACTCGGTCTGACGGATTTTCGCAAGTTCATTTTGCATTTGTTGACGTGTTTCAGCTAGATCAAGCTCAGCTTCTATTTCAGATTGTAGGGTGGATACTGTACGGCGCAGTTTGGCATACCATTGCCCAGCGGTACGTGCGGCTTGCGGCAGTTTTTCTGGGCCCAATACGATTAAAGCAATGACGCCAAACAAGAGTAATTCGGAAAACCCAATATCAAACATAACAGTCACATATATTAATAGACTACTTAGTGCCGCTATTTATAAGCGGCGCGCTTCATACTTTAAGCTGGTCATCAGTGGAAATAGGGCTGATTTCCATATCATCAGCCTGATTACCTACACGCGTATTTAAATCATTACTTGCAGCTGGCGTACTATTTTCATGGCTAAGCACATGATTTTTACGAGCATTCTCGGGTTCTTCATCTTTGACCGCTTCTTTAAAACCCTTCACCGCACCGCCTAAATCTTTACCTGCATTTTTAAGCTTGGCAGTACCAAATACGACCACCACTACGACCAATAAAATCAGCCAATGTGTAATAGAAAAGCTGCCCATAACGGTATCCTTATATTTTGTGATCTTGTTTAGACCAGTATGTGTCAGTGTGCTTTAGAACACTTTTTACCGTACCAGAATTATAGTTTCAAACGGCGCAATCGCAGCGCGTTAGCAATCACCGAGAATGACGACAAGCTCATCGCTGCCGCTGCTATCATCGGACTGAGCAGAATCCCAAATATGGGATAGAGCACACCTGCGGCAATAGGAACACCAAGTGCATTGTAGATAAAGGCAAAAAACAGATTCTGTCTGATATTGCGCATGGTGGCGTGGCTAAGCTTATAAGCTTTGGCAATGCCCATTAAATCACCTTTTAGCAGGGTAATGCCCGCACTCTCCATCGCCACATCGGTACCGGTTCCCATAGCGATACCAACATTAGCTTGCGCTAGCGCTGGTGCGTCGTTGATACCATCACCCGCCATAGCGACCAATTTACCGCTGTCTTGCATTTCTTTGACGATACGGTTTTTATCCTCTGGTGAGACATCCGCATGAACTTCATCAATACCTAGTTTATTGGCGACTGCCTGCGCGGTTTTTTCGTTGTCACCGGTTAGCATCACAACTTTTAAACCTGCGTCATGAAGCAGTGAAATAGCCTCTTTAGTGCTTGGTTTAATAGGGTCAGCAACTGAAATAATACCAGCAGCTTTACCGTCTATAGCCACAAACATTACCGTTTCACCGTCTTTTCTACGGACATCAGCTTTAGTGGACAGCTCATTATCAAAACTATTTAGGCTTTCCATAAGCTTAGAGTTACCAATAGCGACTTTCTTACCATCGACCACGGCTTGTACGCCTTCGCCAGTAGTCGAATTAAAGTCAGTAGCTTTAGGAATAATGAGTGATCTTTCTTGAGCTGCTCTAACGATAGCTTCTGCTAAAGGATGCTCGCTAGCGCTTTCTACTGAGGCTACCAATGCGAGGAACTCGTCTTCATCTTGACCTACCTGCGCATCAATTGCGGTAAGCTCGGGCTTACCAGCGGTCAGTGTTCCGGTCTTGTCGACGACAATGGTATCGACTTTTTCCATCCTCTCTAACGCTTCAGCATTTTTGATGAGGACGCCGTTTTGCGCGCCTTTGCCGGTACCAACCATAATGGACATCGGCGTCGCTAGACCAAGGGCACAAGGACAAGCAATAATCAGTACCGCAATCGCGTTAACCAAAGCATAGGTCATAGCGGGCTCAGGGCCGAATATCGCCCAGACAATAAAGGTTATGATAGAGGTGACAATAACAATAGGTACGAACCACCCAGCTACCTTATCTACCAATTTCTGTATAGGTGCGCGGCTACGCTGGGCTTCAGCAACCATTTGTACAATTTTAGATAATACTGAATCTGCTCCAACATTGACCGCTTCGACTAATAGCGTTCCGGTGCCATTTACCGTACCACCAGTCACTGTATCTCCTGCTACTTTTGATACAGGGATTGGCTCACCCGTCACCATTGATTCATCAACATTACTATTACCATCGATCACTGTACCATCTACGGGTAGTTTCTCACCTGGTTTAACCCGTAGCTTATCGCCAGTGACGACCTCATCAAGCGAGACTTCGACTTCTTCACCGTTTTCATCAACACGTCTTGCGGTTGGTGGTGCGAGCTCAAGCAAAGCTCTAATCGCACCTGAAGTTTGGCTTCTGGCTTTAAGCTCTAATACTTGACCCAACAATACTAAGGTCACAATGACCGCTGCCGCTTCATAGTAGACTCCGACTTGACCAGAGGCATCTCTGAAACTGTCTGGGAAAATATCGGGAAAAAAGGTCGCGACAATACTAAAAACATAAGCAGCGCCTACGCCTATCGCAATCAAAGTAAACATATTAAGATTGCGGCTTTTTATAGACTGCCAGCCACGGACGAAAAACGGGGCGGCGCCCCAAAGCACTACAGGTGTCGCAAGCACCAACTCAGCCCATTGTAAAACCTGTGAAGGTATACCATACTGACTAAAGTCAACTCCAAACATACCGCTCATAACATATATTAATAGCGGTACAGTCAACACGGTACATATCCAAAAACGACGAGTCATGTCGTCAAGCTCTGAGGTGTCCTCTTCACCGATAGTAAGCGTTTCGGGCTCAAGCGCCATACCACATATCGGACAACCGCTATTTCTAACGTCTCTCACTTCAGGATGCATAGGACAGGTATATACCGTGCCATCGTAATCAGCAGGTACTTTATCGTATTTACCGCCTTTAACAGATTTTACTCCGCTACTATCAGTATCCTTTCCATGACAGCTAGCGTGACTATCATCTTTAGCAACTTCGTCTTCAGGTTTAAGAAACATGCCACATATTGGGCAGTCACTTTTTTCAACATCTCTTACTTCTGGATGCATAGGACAAATATAGACCGTACCGCTATAATTTTCCGGTACTTTATCGTACTTATCGTCTTCGACAGAATTTACCTGATTACTATTATTAGCATCCGCTCCATGACAATGCGCATGACTATCTTCATGGTTGTTGGATTCAGCAACCTCGTCTTCAGGTTTAAGAAACATGCCACATATTGGGCAGTCACTTTTTTCAACATCTCTTACTTCTGGATGCATAGGACAAATATAGACCGTACCGCTATAATTTTCCGGTACTTTATCGTACTGACCACCTTTGATAGATTTTTCATCGGCAATATGTTTCATAAAACCACTCCTTGAAGACAGTAAATATTGATAATAAGTACAACTCTTAAAGCACTATCACTCAAAAATAGCAATCGACAGATATTGAACATTTCGATATAGGAATAAGAGGTTTTGAAATAAGAACAGTGAAACAAAGAGCAGTTACTGCAGTTGAAGGGGCAGGTAAAAAATCACATTAATTATCTGTGCAATCTGTCCTTTTAAGGTAAAGGTACCAGCGAAGACTATAGCGCTGATACCAGGTATCACCATTTTTTCATAATCAATTTCTTAGCTTGCCATACCTCTATATATAGCCGTCTATTCGAGCTCTTCAATAAGCGCTTGCATCTCAGCGATTTCACGCTTTTGCGCTTTAATAATATCGTCAGCGAGCTGTTGTACTCTAGGGTCTTCAATATCTGCTCTTGAGCTCGTCAAAATGGCAATCGAGTGATGAGGTATCATGGCTTGCATCCAATCGACTTGATCAACCGTTGCTTGGGAACGCACACCCCAAATACCTACAGCAAACATTACTACACTTATTCCATAAACCAGTAAATTAATCTTAGTCTTTTTATACATATTGCTCATAAAGGCGAGCATGATAATCGCCATGACTGCGCCCATATATAATGCCATATAGGCTCGGGTCTCACTAAAATAAACATGATCCAATTGATAGGTATTAAAATACATCATGATAAACATTACAATCGTAGACGTCAGAATCATCAAAGTGAACTTCACATAAGGATTCATGCCCTGTTGATGGCTTTGATGATTCATGCTGTTTTGATCAGAAGTATTCATAATATACCCCTTATTATTTTAATAATGTTAGAACCAGAATTTAACACCGGCAGTCAAACTACTGCTATCAACAGACTCATTGTCTTGACGGCGCAAATCTCGAGCATCGCCTAAAGCCGTATTGTAACTAACCCCTACATAAGGTGCAAGTTGACGATTTAAAGTCTCGTACATTAATCTAACTTCAGCGTCAAAATCATTGAACCCTTTAGCAATACCGTTATCAGTATCGTCTTTACTAAAGGCTGTCAGCCCTACTTCTGGTCTGACAACCCAACGCTGAGTCAAACGCCACTCATATGCCGTACCTAAGTCAAGACGTACTTGACCATCAGTATAGAGATAGGCTCTTGCATCTGTTTCAACAAAGTATGGTGCAGTACCTACGATACCCGCCATAAGGGCAGCCTTATCGTTTTTGGTATCATAAGCGACACCTGCTTCACCATTCCAAAAAATACTTAGCGGCTTCCAATAAGCCAGTGAGGTCAGACTATCAATTTTTTTATCGTCCTTAGTCTGAACACTACCTTCGCTGCGTACAGCTAGGCGTCGCTCATCTTTTCCATACCAAGCATCCACCTCATAGTTAATCTGATCGTCATCAAACTGATAGCCCAACTGTTCTACAGAAACACCCCATAACGGCATATCACCCATCATCATAGGCTGACCATAGCGTCCATAGGGAACACCGTTTGAATAGTCAGGACTGCGAGCATCAGCTGGAGCTTTACCACCTTGCATACCTGACATATCCATACTGCCATGGTCCATACCTGACATATCCATGCTGCCATGGTCCATACCTGACATATCCATACTGCCATGGTCCATACCTGACATATCCATACTGCCATGGTCCATACCTGACATATCCATGCTGCCATGGTCCATGCCTGACATATCCATTTTGCTATGATCCATATCCGACATGTCCATTTTGCTATGATCCATATCCGACATGTCCATACTACTATGGTCCATGCCTGACATATCCATACTGCCATGGTCCATGCCTGACATATCCATTTTGCTATGGTCCATGCCTGACATATCCATTTTGCTATGGTCCATGCCTGACATAGTTATGTCTTTTTTAACCGTGGACGGGTCAGCAGCATTAGCAAATGATGATGCTAATAATACCAATGATGATACCCCGGCGAACCGTAAACCTGCTTTATGTATTTTCATCTCATCTCTCACTTAACCATCAAAGATTTGCTTAAACGACCGCCACTTCTCTGAACATACCGGCTTCCATGTGATAGAGCAGATGACAATGCCATGCCCATCGACCAGCTTCTCCTGTGACATCAAAGCTAATTTTTTGTGCCGGTTGCACCATAATAGTATGCTTGCGCACCTGAAACTCGCCGTTAGGCATGCGCAAATCGCTCCACATCCCATGTAAATGCATCGGATGATTCATCATTGTGTCATTGACTAAGGTGATACGGACGCGCTCATTCGGCTTAATATTGACCGGCGTGGCCTCACTGAACTTAACCCCATCAAACGCCCAAATATAGCGCTCCATGTTACCGGTTAAATGTAGCTCGATCTCTCGGGTAGGCTTGCGCTGCTCTGCAAATATTGCCTCATCGACAGAGCGTAGCTGACTATAATTCAATACCTCTCTATTAATATTGCGCAGGTTGATACCTGGATCGTCAAGGTTCATACGTGGACTGTCCACACGCATATCAGACTTAAAGTCATATTCTGTTTTAGCGTGCTTAGCTTTATAACCATTAGCACCCATAGCACCCATCATATCTGCCATGGTGAGCCATTCAATTTTGTCCATAGCAGGCGTTGCCGCACGAGCACCTTCTTTGGTGGCAAGCGTTGCTGCGACATAGCCCGAACGGTCTATGTTTTGGGCAAATATGGTATGCGCATCTTTGGTCGGGGTGACAATGACATCATAGGTTTCAGCCACGCCAATGCGAAAGTCATCAATCGCAACTGGGGCGACATCAATGCCATCGGTTGCCACCACAGTCATTTTGAGACCGGGTATGCGCACATCAAAGATAGTTTGTGCTGAGGCATTGATAAAGCGTAATTTAACGCGCTGTCCTGCTTTGACGATTTGCGCCCAATTAGCTGCGGTCGTTTTGCCATTGATAAGGTAGGTAAATGTGTTTTCACCCGACAAGTCCGTAAAATCAGTGGGCATCATGCGCATCTGATTCCACATTTTGCGCTTATCAAACGCGGTTTTCATATCCGTTTCGGCAATATCAGCAAGCAGTTTTTTGAAGTCTGGTAGATGGTAGTTGTCAAAGTCTGAGCGCTGTTTGAGCAGCTTCAAGAGATTATGCGGGTTGCGGCTGGTCCAATCACTAAGCACGATCACATGGTCTTCGTCGATAGGATGACGCTCACGCCCTTTAGGTTCAATCACAATGGCACCCAGCATACCGGTTTGTTCTTGGAACCCACTGTGTGAGTGATACCAATAAGTGCCTGATTGTTTTAATTTGAATTTATAAGTAAAGGTGCTGTTCGCAGGAATGCCATCAAAGCTAATGCCCGGCACCCCATCCATCTCAAACGGTACTAGTAGTCCATGCCAATGGATAGAGGTTGATTCATCCATCTGATTATGAACACGTATCACCACCGTATCGCCTTCACGCATTTTTAGCGTCGGTGCTGGTAGTGAATCATTGATGAGCGTCGCCATGCTCTTTTTGCCGTTCACAATAGCGGACTGTTTACTGACGTATAAATCAAACTCTTTCCCTGTCAATACAGGTACTTTATGAACGTTTTGATCACTATTAATCGTAGCGCCCTGACTGCTTGAGCGACTCGATTGTCCCAATGCGCTACTAGCAATAGTCGGCATCAAGGAGGCACCAAGGACAGCAGAGGATCCGGTTAAAAAACGTCGGCGGTTCAGTATGTTCTGTTTATTCATAATGATGACCTAATTTAATTTGAGAGATGGTGGTTAAGCTTATAGTTATAATATTTCGATATTTAATAGAATCTACTCGCATCTAAGACAACACTAAAGCTGCTGCTGAGGAGACTCAATAGCAGCATAAACTTCTGTGGTGCCGTCTTTATTAAGCTGCATTACCTTATAAGGCATGAATTTATCCTCATACTCCATACCTGGGCTACCAACCGGCATATTCGGTACAGCAAGTCCAATAGCTTGTGCAGGAGGATTTGCTAAGAATTCAGCCATGTGTTTAGCAGGGACATGCCCTTCAAAGACAAAACCGTCGGTGGTAACGGTGGTATGACAAGAACGCATTTGCTGTGGTACGCCATAACGCTCCTTAAATAAGGATAGATCTGCAACATCTTGCGTGGTTGCGTTTAATCCATTACCTTCTGCATAGCCTACCCACTCTTTGCAGCAGCCGCAGTTGGCATCTTTATAAACCGTGGCTGAGACGTTTTTGAGTAATGATGACGAGCTGTTAACGGGAGCATTTGCAGGAGCAGAACTTTCATTCTGTACTTGTGCATTCTGGGCAGCAGACTGTTCAACCTTTACTGGTTGAGAATCAGAGCCACTGATATTAGATTGGCTGCAAGCGGCTAGCGTTAACGAGAGTGACGATGTCACCACCAATAAAAGGACACGACCGGATAACCAGTTATGTCCATTAGAAAACACATGTGTGTAATGTCTCATTAAATTAATCCTAAACGTCTATTGTTATGCTCGCTATTCTAAAAACTTACACCCTATATTTGAATTCTTATGTACTTAACACATTGGTGATAGTGACAACCGTGAATTAGGAGGCTTTCATATCTAGAAAGTATTAATGCTGCATTCCAGATCCATCATCCGACATATTCATATCACCATCAGATGACACGTCCATCATATCGTCATCTATCCTAGTGGTTAGCATCGTGTACTGAGCTTCATCTAATTTAGGTAACGATCTGATAAAAGCAACCATTGCCCACATTCTAGCGTCATCATGAGAGGCGCCCCATGCAGGCATTCCCGAAGCCATAATTCCGTGTTTGATTGCCCAAAAGCTTTGCTTTGCACCGTCCGCTGTTTGATAACGTTTGACGCTCTCAGCCTTAGTGAAGTTAGGTGGCTTTGGATATAAGTTTTCGCTAAAGTCAGTTTTGTCCACTCCCGGAGATAAGTGACAGCCTGCACACATATCCTTATAGTCCGCGCCCCCAGAGCTGATATCGACCTTCTCTAAATCTGGTACCACAATATCTTTACTGGCATTTGCTATGGAACGATTGCGAGCGGTTTCCAAAAAGCTAAAAATCATTGGGCTATGCTCTTGGTCAGCTCCCACATAGACAACGCCACTGGTAACAATCGCAAACACGCTAACGATTGCCACAAATACAGTAAAGAGCGCACCCAATAAAAATTTCATATGTTTTCCTAAAAATTTATTTCCGTTAAGTGTTGACTGCTATTTAACAGAGCTAAAATTTTTAAGATTTACTGTCGTTAGTAACGCAGTGTTTTTGGTACATTTGCTTCATTTTACCCATGTTAGCCATCATTGCTTTCATAGCAGGATCTTTCATGTCCATCTTGCTATGATCCATTTTTTGCATCATTTGCATATGCTTTTTCATCTTTTCACAGTTCATTTGATCTTTTTCAGCATGCAATTTTGGATCATGCGCCATAGCTGAGGTCGATACGACAAGAGCGATGGCCGTCATTGCGATTGATTTAGACAGTAATTTAAATTGTGACATGATTAACTCCTATTGTTTGGATTAAAGGCTATTGAGTTCAATAGCTGTTAAACTAGCCTAAATGATACATTAATCATTCTGACTGGTAGATGACGTTAAGATTACAATGCTGTCATTCTCACCGCTTTAGATTTTAATGCGCGATATATTCATTTAATATGGCTTCAGCATTTGTATCACGATCGCTACCATATTTTTTCAAAAAATACTTTTCAGACTGCAAATGTTGCTCGTAGAGATGGTCTGTATCAGAGACAAACCTCTATGCGGTGTTGATTTAGAATACTAAATGGTGGCTGACAGCTAGATGGCACGGATATTACATGTTCGTTAGGAACAGCATAATATTGTCATCTTCTTGTCATTAAAACCAAATACCAGCATCTGTCTCTATCCAAAGAACACTGTTATAACAAGGGTTCCTGATAAATATATGGCTGATAAGCTAACAATGTTAGTGATACGCTGTTGACAACTATAATGATATAAAGGTAAGCAACGATGAAAGTACTGTTAGTAGAAGATGAGAAAAACCTTGGAGAATATATTAAGAAAGGCTTAACTGAGGCCGGTTTCATCGTGGATCATCACATGACAGGTTTAGATGGCTATCATGCGTTAATGACTGAAGATTTTAGTGTGGTGGTGATGGATGTGATGCTGCCTGACGTCAGCGGCTTTGAGCTGATACAGCGCTACCGTGCTGCTGGAAAGCATACGCCTGTTTTATTTTTAACCGCTAAAGATGATTTAAGCGATCGGATTAAGGGCATTGAAATTGGTGGCGATGATTATCTGACCAAACCTTTTGCTTTTGCCGAGCTAATTGTCCGAATAAAAAGCCTATTGCGGCGTGCCAATCAATCAGACTATAAAAGCTCTGTCATACATATAGCTGACCTAAAAATGGATATTGCTAAACGCACTGTATATAGAGGCAACACTAATATAAAATTGACTGCTAAAGAATTTGCTTTATTACAATTTTTCTTAGAACGTCAAGGTGAGGTACTGCCACGCACTGTGATTGCCTCACAAGTATGGGACATAAATTTTGACAGTGATACAAATGTCATTGACGTCGCTATAAGGCGGCTACGGATAAAAATCGATGATGGTTTTGACACCAAGCTTATTCACACAGTACGCGGTATGGGCTATCGATTAGAGCCACTGAATGTCGGAGCAGACAGTAGCATGGGCGACGATGACACCAACAAAGATGATCTAAAATAAAATGAGAGATAAATTTAAGAATCGACGCTGGCCTTTGTTATGGCGTACTGTTTTTTTACTGACAATATTTGTTGTTATCTCTCAAGTTGTTATTTATATATGGGTTCAGCGCTCTGTTAACGAGCACTTTGAGCAAATGGACTCAGAGATTATTACCCATGCAGCTTTTAACCTGCGTAAACGCATGGTGAATTTTAACGATCACATAGAACCTTTTACAGTGTCAAAGTCGCAAGCGCTAATTGATGCCAATCATCTACATTCTTCTTGGTTAGGCTATGATTTAAAAACGTTAATATCAGACAAAAACGGCAATTTATTGTCCAGCAATCCCAGTAATTTCATCAATGATCTACCGGCAGATTTTAGCTTGTTACAACTATTGCAGGACTATCGCGATCAGCAGTTTATGATCAAGATAAATAATAGGCATTACCGAGCCATTATCGTTACACATCAAGAGGTTTTGGCATTTATTGCTCTACCTATCGATGTGCATCATCAATATCTTATCCAGTTTAATCGCCAGCTGAGCTTGATACTTATCGCCATTACCTTATTATTGGTTTCAGTAGCAGCACTAAGTGTACACTGGGGTTTTGCTCCCCTAGCTACTATCGTACAAAAGATGAAAGGCATTAATCTTCAAAGGTTAGATGAAAGAATTGTGGTTGGCGATATGCCGTTAGAATTACGTCCACTAACGGAGTCTTATAATTCTATGATGGCCAAGCTTGAAAGTAACTTTGAATCATTATCACGGTTTTCAGACAATATCGCCCATGAGCTACGTACGCCAATAGCGACGCTGAGTACGCAAACGCAAGTCATGTTAACTAAGCCAAGAGAAAGCGACGAATACATTGAGCAATTGCATCATCAGCATGATACGTTAAAGCAGTTATCCGCCATGATTAACGATATGTTATTACTGGCAAAAACTCAAAAAGAGCTGAGTGATTCGCAAATCAGTCATGTCGATATAGAGAGCTTGATCACAAAGCTTATAGATTATTATGAGATGATTGCTGAGGATCGTGAGATAATCTTTGAAAAATCGGGTGATTTTAAAACAGTACTAGGTGATAAAGGCTTATTGCAACGGCTGTTTGCCAACCTGATGTCAAATGCGATTTATTATGCGGCTAGTAATAGCACTATTATGATATCCGCTACTGTCCTCACTTCAAGCACCTCGCTTAATGCGCCAAAAGACGATATTCAATCCCCAGAGCAGCTCTGGTTAAGAATAACTATGACCAACCGTCTAGACAAACCATTAAATCAGATTGAAGCCGATAAACTGTTTGAGCGATTCTATCGTCATGATAAAACGAATACGATGCATTCAGGAACAGGCTTAGGCTTATCTATTGTGCAAGCTATCGCCAATGCTCATAATGGCAAAGTTAGTATTACTATCAAAGATGAGTGTCTTTTTGAGGTTGCTGTAAAGTTGTTGATTGCCAGGTAGTAAATACCTTCATACTGTCTATGAACCGCTCAGATTAGATCGAAGGCGAGTTTACTTGGAAGGTCTCTCTATCCATAAGATGAGATTCTGACTTGCGATAGTTGTACTTTTCAATTGTTGGACAAAAAATTTCTTATATAAGCCTATTTCATACATTCTATTACCAATAATTATGATGCCTTTATGATGATTCATCCTCAGTATGATCCCGTAGCGCTTTCCTTGGGTCCATTGGAAGTGCACTGGTATGGGCTAATGTATTTGCTAGCCTTTGCTGCCGCTTACGGTTTGGCTTGGTATCGCAGTACCAAACGCGACAATTGGACCACCGACATGGTCTCTGACTTAGTCTTTTATGGCGCGCTTGGTGTCATCTTAGGCGGTCGTATTGGCTATGTGCTGTTTTATCAGTTCGGTGAATTACTCCAAAACCCTGCCTATATATTAAAAGTCTGGGAAGGCGGTATGTCTTTCCACGGCGGCTTTATCGGCGTCATGCTAGGTATGTGGTTCTTTGCCCGTAAATATAAAAAGACTACCTTTCAAGTATTCGATTTTATCGTTCCTTGTGTACCAATCGGCTTACTGTTTGGGCGTATCGGCAACTATATCAATGGCGAATTATGGGGTCGCGTCTCAGACGGTGGCTATAACTGGCTGACCTACTTTCCGCAAGCCGCGGCGTTTGATATGGAGCAATTACAGAGCAATCCACAATTGCAAGAATTGATGATTGAAGTCAATGGTCAATACATATTGCCTCGTCATCCATCACAGCTATATGAAGCCTTTGCCGAAGGTCTGCTGCTATTTATATTCTTATGGTGGTATTCATCAAAACCACGTCCACGTATGGCCGCCTCCGCTGTATTCTTACTAGGCTATGGCATCAGCCGCTTTATCATTGAATTCTTCCGCCAGCCAGATGCTGACCAAGGATTCATATTATTAGGTTGGATGACCAAAGGGCAAATCTTAAGCGCGCCGATGATTATCGCCGGCTTAATCATGCTGATTTATGCTTACAAACGCGGTATTTATGATTGGGGTAAGCAGTCTGCATATTAGAAATAAGTATCGAGGTGACCCCTGCCGTCAAATCCGTACAGTTAAACTTGGGAGATTTTAGTTACGCAGCTTGACGATAATAATCAAACCACACCTGTCTTGGCGATTTATAGGCCAAACCCTTTTGAATCCTCGTTTGGTTGTAGTACAGCTCAATATAGCCAATGATATCGCTGATGGCTGTAAATCTTGTCTTATAGTCTTGGTGATATACTAATTCATTCTTTAATACGCCCCAGAAACTTTCTATTGGAGCGTTATCAAAGCAGTTGCCACGACCACTCATCGAGCCTGTAAACTGATGCTGTTTGATAATCTTGTGGTAGGCATGGCTACAGTACTGACTGCCTCTGTCAGAGTGAACTATTAGCTCGTTGCTGGGCCGTTTGTTCTTGATGGCCATGTTCAATGCACGGCATACTAGATCAGCGGTCATACGTTTGTTAATGGCATAGCCAACCAGCTCTTTAGTGTATAAGTCTTTAACCCCTGCTAAGTACAGCCAACCCTCATTTGTCCAGATATAGGTAATGTCACTGACCCAAGACTCATTAGGACGCTTAGCATCAAACTGCTGATCCAACACGTTTGGATAAACCATTTTATTATGGTTTGAGTCTGTAGTGACTTTAAAGCGTTTATGGCGACGGCATTTGATGCCATGTTCTTCTTTGATACGTCTGACCATGTACAAGCTAATATCATGGCCTTGCTCTATGAGCTTTGCATGCAGTCGATCAGCACCATAGCGCTCACGAGTTTCACTGTGAGCAGCCCTAACCAGTAGCTCAGACTGATTACGATGTATCTGTTGGTCACTGATATCACGACTCAGCCAGTCGTAATAACTTGATGGCTTAACACTTAGCACACGGCACATAGTGGTGATGCTAAAGAAGTGCTGGTTATCTTTGATAAAGGCGTACCTGACTAACTGTGCTTTGCAAAGTACGCCGTGGCCTTTTTTAGGATCTCTCGCTCCTCTTCGGCAACTTTAAGTTGTCGCTTGAGCTGCTTTATTTCTTGGAGAGCCGTCATAAGATCAGGATCGTATTGATCTGTTCCTGCAAGTTTGCCTTGGTTAGCTTTGTTGTTCCAGTTCGATAAGGTTTGCATGGCGATACCAAGCTGCTTTGCGGTCGCTGAAATATTGCCGTTGTTGTCTGATATCTTCTTGACGGCTTCGGCTTTGAATTCTTCACTATAAGTTCTAATTTTCTTGACCATGATAAACTCCGATTAATACGCTTAGTTTACCAAGTTTACTTGTACGGTTTCTTCAGCATAGCTCAGTTTTATAAAAGAGAAATGCCTTGTTTAATAGCTTTAATCAATCAAATCTCTGACCCATTCGATATTATTATTGATGGTTATGTTTATCTTGATGGTTTAGCACAATCAGGTATGGGTAAGTATTTGTACGATAATTTAAAAAGTAAGAAGCCTATTATTGGGATTGCTAAAAATAAATTTAATGGTATTAATGAGGAATATGAGGTATATCGTGGAAAAAGCAAACACCCCTTATATGTTACAACGGAAGATTATGACTTAAATGACGCTAAGTTACTTATAAAAAATTTAGAAGGTGAATTTAGAATTCCCAGCATAATTCAAAAAGTTGATAAATTAAGTAGAATTTAAATACCTTGAAATAAAATGTCTAAAAAACGGACGTTTTGTAGACACCTTGACCTTTATCATTCTTATAAATACTCGACAAAATTCCTTAGCGTGGTATTTTCTCCGAATTATTTGCTGACCTCCTCTTGGGCGTTAATATCAGCCTGTAGATGTTGTAGTGGTCAACTAATATTAGACAGTATCTAAGAGATTTTCACTAAAAAATTGCTTTTCTTTCTCGACTGGTGTTAAATAATTATTAAAACTATGGGGTCTAATTTGGCTATAGTAACCGATTATATAACTTGCCACATCAATTCTTGCTTGAGCTAAATCATCATAGCCATTTAATGGCATCCACTCTGTCTTAAAACTTCTAAAGAATCGCTCCGTTGGTGCGTTATCCCTGAGAAGGGATAAGCAAAGCACTGCTTTGCCCCTTCGCAAGGTAAGGGCTATGCCCGCAGTGAATTCCCGCTTCGGCTCATACTGTGTTTCATACCCGCACATCTTGCCACCGCTTCGGCGTAAGTACGACTTTTTCAGTCGTTGGATTTCTTGTTGTTCGGGTGTGATAGCTCTACCTGTGGCTAATGGTTTGCCTGATTGTTCTGCACGGTATCGTTGTAGCCATTTTTCCAAAGTTGATTTGCCAACATTGTATTGACTGGCAACATCGGGTACTTTTTGCCCTTGTTCTTCAATCAATTTGATGAGTTCAAGTTTAAATTCTGCTGAGTATTGATTTCTAACTTTTGTCATGAGATTATTCCTCTACTTAAGGTATTATAATCTCTTATTAACTGTCTTGGTTTATTATGCCACTACAGATAAAACAGGTACGATTACCGAAGGCAAACCGCAAGTCGTAGCACATTATCTGTTTGATGAAGAGTTAAATTTAGCCGAAATCGCTCAAATCACCGCCACGCTTGAAACCCATGCCAATCATCCATTAGCGACTGCCATGCTTGACTATGCTAAAACCTTTAACTTGGAAAATACCTTTACCGTCAATAACGTAGAAAATGTGACAGGCAAAGGCATACAAGGCGACATTGCAGATATTGGCTTGGTAAAAGTCGGTAGCCCTGCTTTTACCAATATGACGTTACCGCAAGAGATTTTGGCAGAAAAAACATGGCAAGTTGCAAGCCTTGTTGCCGTTAGCGTGAATGACGTACCGATTGCCATGTTTGCCCTTGCAGATAGCTTGAAAGCGGACAGTATGACCGCCATTGCCTCACTTAAAAAACTGGGCTTAACCACAATAATGTTAAGCGGTGATAAACAATCGGTTGCCGATTATATAGGTGGACAAGTCAAAATTGATACCGCGATTGGCGAACTTTCACCTCGGGATAAAGCCACAAAAATCAGCGAACTACAGCAAAATGGCAAAAAAGTGGCGATGGTTGGCGATGGCGTAAATGATGCCCCTGCCATGGCAACGGCTACCGCTAGCTTTGCGGTACAAAATGGCACGGATATCGCCCAACACAGTGCTTCGGCTCGTTTGATGGGCGATGGCAGTCACTCTATTAGCCATGTGTTGTCAGCGGTAACGATTGCCCGAGCCACATTAAGAAATATTAAGCAAAACCTGTTTTTTGCTTTTATTTACAATATGATAGGCATTGGCTTTGCCATGGTGGGCTTGCTTAATCCGATGTTAGCGGCAGGGGCGATGGCGTTAAGTTCGATTTCGGTATTAATGAATGCGTTGCGATTGACACGGTTAAAAGGATAAACTTTTTCATAAATTAATGTTTTCCACAGGTTTTGTTAATGATGTGTTTTTCTTATTATGGTAAATTGGGTAAGAAACTAAACAAATGTCATTACCGCCCTATATGGTTCGAATTTTGGGCTAGTTCATTCTTATCGTACTATATTTGGTATTCTTAGCTTATCATTTAATTGAGCTAATTGTTTTTCAAATACCTCCCGTTCTACATTACCATCTTGACGAGCAACAAGTTTACCTTCTTGATAATATAACAAAGCAGGCGGAGCAAATACGTCCAATGCTTGGTACACTTCTTTACTATCCACTGTATCATCGGTGACATCCATTTTTATTACTTGCCAATCATTAAGCTGGGCTGGTGGTGTTTCAAATAACGTTTTATCCATAGTTCGACAAGTAATACACCAATCAGCAGTTACATCAACTAAAACCTTTGGATTGTTCGCTAAAATAGGGTTTAACTCGCTCATTTTATATATCTTAGTGATTTTTGGTGATTGGTCTGTGATGCTACTTGCAACACTTGATGTTTTGATGGTTTTTAGGGGTTGCCAGCTATCTTGACTACCCAATGCCATTCCAATTAATAAAATACTTGCCCAAATTGCCGTTATAAGGGCAATTGCCTTGATTACTATTCGTCCGTGTGATGGTTCTTGTTTTTGTCCAATACCTTGCCAATGCCATAGCCATGTTGCCACGACCATAAACCATATCGCCCATATCCCTAACATGAAATGAGATATCAACACCCTTTCTATCATTACTAAAGCCACAGCGAATAACATCAAAGCAAAACCTGTTTTTACCCATACCATCCATTCTCCTGTTTTTGGCATAAAATTTCCCTGTGTTGCACCTAAAATAATCAAAGGTGTAGAAAGTCCAAGCCCTAACAGGAATAAAGCAAAAAACCCAATTACAGGGTTACCCAAAGTAGCTACCCCTGCCAATGCTCCTGCAAGCGGGGCGGATACACAAGGCGACACAACCATGGCTGAAAAAAATCCTGTAATGAAACTGCCCGACATACTTCCTAGACGGCTTGTACCTATATTACTTATTGTTTGACCTAAGCGTGACAATCGAGCAGAGAGGGGAAATGGTATGGCATCAAGCATATACAAGCCCAAAAGCACAAACACCGTTGCAAAGCTTAGTAAAATAATTGGCTCTTGGAGCATATTCATCAAGCCAAGCGATTGCCCAAATACTGCAACCAATGCCCCCACTAATCCATAACTGGTTGCTACACCCACACCATAGCTACCTGTTAATAACAAGCCTTTTTTAGCAGAAGGACTATGCTGACGTGCCACAATATTCACCACGATAGGTAGCATTGGTAGTACACATGGCGTAAATGATAAACCCAACCCTGCCAAAAATAACAATAGTAATGCCCAGCCTGTATGCCGACTCAATCCAAAAATATCATTGTCACCCTGTGAGGGATGTTGAGCTGTGATGTCGGTCGTGATAGGTGGCGAGAGTGGGGCCTTGTCTGTGATAACAGGAGTGGTATTATTGGGCGATGGACGTAGGGTCGTAGGCACAGCACTAGCGGCTTGTGGCGTGATAGGCTGTAAGGTGAAATTTACTTTTTCAGGAGGGTAACATAGTCCCATCTTAGCACAGCCTTGCCACTTCACAATAGCAGGCTGTGCTTGCATAGGTTTTAATACAGAAAGTGTCGTTTTAGCAGTAAAGCTTTTATCAATAATAGGTACACGCCCGAAACTGGGGTCATTCACAAACGTGGCAGTTTGGTCAAAAACCAAAGGTGTGGCATTCACACCTTGAGGTAATTCAAGTTTGAGCTTATCTTGATATACAAAATAGCCATCTTTGACATCTGCCTGAATAGTGAGCTGATTACCTTGCTGGGTCGTTGTTATCGCAAATGCCTCTTGAACGGGCAACGGTTTGGATGGATTGGTCGTATTGGCGTTATTTGAACTAAAAATATCAGACAAATTTATAGCATGGGCTGGAGTTACCTTGATAGCTATGATAAAAACAATAGCTAATAGTTGAACTAACGAAATAAAATAACTTCGTTGATAGGAGGAAATTATATTTTTAGTTATCATATTGCTGGCACTTATAACTCATATCTTGATTCGTATTTTCGGTTTGTAGCTTAATTGAATTTATAGATATTATTTAAGCATCTATCATAGGTGGTTCTCGACGTTTAGCTTCCAAAAAAAAGCTATCTATCAATACCAATACTACGCCAAGATTAATCGCCACATCCGCCAAATTAAAAATCGGGAAGTTCCACACATTCGCATAGTGCACATGTAGAAAATCAACCACATAGCCTAAACGCACCCTATCCATCAAGTTACCTAACGCCCCTGCCATTATCAATGCCAATCCTGCTGATAACACCCCTGTATCACGGGGTAAACGCCTTAAATAGACAATAATAAATCCACATACGCCAAATGCTAACCCACTAAAAAAGAAACGTTGCCAACCGCCTTGGTCAGCAAGAAAGCTAAAGGCAGCTCCATAGTTATGGGCTAGGGTAAAGTTAAAGATTGGCTCAATGACCGATACTGTTTGGTATAACTGAAAGTTATTTTCAAAATATACCTTGGAAAGTTGGTCAATCCCAACCACCAACGCACTTAAGCCATACCATAGCCAAGCAGTTTGGGGATTTTTAATATCACTTAAGGTGTTTTTCGACGGCTGCATAACAACTCGATAAATTTAGGTATTAGGTAAATGACGACTTAACGAACTCTTTATGGTTTGGCTGTGGTTTTGACTTCATTGGCAACCATTGCCTGTAACCCATCGGGTGATAGTTTAGTTAGCAACTTGCCATTGACATAGTAAGTCGGTGTACCTGAGATTTTAATAGTTTTGGCATCGTCCATGTCTTGTTTCAGTACTTGGTTAATTTTATCACTATTCATACTGGCACGAGCTTTTTGTTCATCAAGCCCAGCCTTGATAGCCGCTTGCCAAGCCGCTTTAACTGTTTCGTCGTCATGCCACTGCGGTTGGGCTTCAAATACCGCTGCTAAAACTGGTTCGTATATACCCTGTTCTTTGGCAGTTTCTAAAATACGAGCCACTTGTTCAGAGCCTTTATGAAATAAGGTGTAACGTAGCACCAGCCTTACCTTACCATTATGCTCATTGATGATTTGTTTAACATACGGATTCATTGCCCGACACGCCTCACATGAAGGGTCAAAAAACTCTACTATAGTTACAGGGGCATCTACCTTACCAATAATAGGTGAATGCGAGCGTACTAAGGTATCTGTAGCGACTTGCTTGGCAGTAATAGTATCAGATTCGCCTTGTGGTGTAGATTGGGCATTAGTTGTAGTGGGAGTTTGGCTATTATTTGAATTAGTGGTGGTTTGTTGTCCACAAGCAACCAACGTGGCTGAAAGAGCAAGTAGCGTAGTCACTAGGGTAAGTGTAGTTTTTTTCATGAAAAATTCCTTATAGACGAGTAGCCATTTTTAGTTAAAATTTTGATTAAATAATTAAATGGATATACCACATTAGCGTTTATCCACAAAGTCCATACGTTGAATTCGCATGGCATTGATAATGGCTAATAAAGCCACACCCACATCAGCAAATACTGCCTCCCACATCGTCGCCACACCGCCAGCACCCAATATTAGTACAATAGCTTTGACCACAAATGCCAAGGTAATATTTTGCCAAACAATTTTACGGGTTTGTTTGCCAATATTAATCGCCATTGGAATTTTTGATGGTTTATCATCTTGAATGACCACGTCAGCGGTTTCAATTGTGGCATCACTGCCCAAGCCTCCCATAGCAATACCCACATCACTTAAAGCGACGACAGGAGCATCATTCACTCCATCTCCCACAAATGCCACGGTTTGTTTTTTATTGGCTTTATTAGAAGGTTGGTCTTTGATAGTTTTTAAGTGGGTTACTTTATCTTCAGGCAATAAATCACCGAAATAACGTTCAATGTGTAACTTGTCGGCGACTGACTTTACTACGGCGGTTTTATCACCACTTAACATTGTAGTCGTGACCCCAAGCTGTTTTAAGGTATCAACGGCATGAGAAGCATCTGCTTTGATTTGGTCGGCAATGGTAAGAAAGCCCACATATTGCCCTGCATACGCCATAACGATGACAGTATCAATACTTTGAGCCACTTCGCTAGGATATTGAATATTAAATTTATCCAATAATTTTGCATTTCCTGCTAAAAAAGATTGCCCCTTGATACTAGCGGTTAAACCATACCCCGCAATCTCCTGCACATTGTCTAGGGCAATCGTGCTATCGACTTGCCCAACATACTCGTGGACTGCGGTAGCTATGGGATGCGTAGATTTGCTTTCTATAGCATTTAGATAGCCTAGCATCATATTTGGGTCAAAGGCTGGCTCAATGTTTACCTCTTGGACTTTGAACACCCCCTCAGTCATCGTTCCCGTTTTATCCATCACCACATTGTCAATGGTCGCTAGGGTATCTAAAAAATTACTGCCCTTAAATAAAATTCCATTACGGCTACCTGCCCCAATACCACCAAAATAGCCAAGCGGAATCGAAATCACCAAAGCACAAGGGCAAGATATGACTAAAAATACCAAAGCCCGATACAGCCAATTACTAAACACATAATCAGCCACAAAGAAATAGGGTACAAGGGTAATAGCAATCGCTAAGGCAACTACTATCGGGGTATAAATTTTGGCAAACTTACTGATAAAAAGCTCAGTCGGGGCTTTTTGGCGGGTCGCATCTTGCACTAAGGCTAAAATTTTAGACAGCTTGGAATCTTGATAAGCAGTCGTAACTCTAATTTGCACCACATTTTGTAAATTAATCATCCCTGCCAATACCACATCGCCTTGACGTTTGGCATCGGGTTTACTTTCCCCTGTCAAAGCCGAGGTATTAAATGAAGCGGTATCAGAAAGTAAGACCCCATCCAGTGCTAGCTTTTCACCTGCTTTTAGCTGAATAATTTGTTCGACACCCACGGATATAGCTTTAACAATGCTGGGTTGGTTATTTTCAATGATGGTGACCTCATCAGGACGTTGGTCAAGCAAAGCTTTGATATTTCCCTTTGCACGTTGTACTGCCATTGCTTGAAAGATTTCCCCTATAGTATAAAAAAGCATGACGGCAACACCCTCGGGGTATTCGCCAATGGCAAATGCCCCAATGGTCGCAATACCCATCAGAAAAAATTCTGAAAACCAATTGCCAGACTTGATACTTTCAAAAGCCTCTCTTAACACAGGAAAGCCCACAGGAATATAAGCAATGGCATATACAATAAAGCGTGGTATTTCCGTGAACCATACAGGTTTTATCACATGGTCAAGCACTAGCCCAATGGCTAATACCACAAAGGCAATTATCGCTGGTAAAAAAAGCTGAAACGTGGTTTTGTCACCTGTGTCATGCGACTGGTCATGCCCATCTTCATTACTGTGACCCTCATGGTTGCCATGGCTAGCGGTTATGATTTTTTCTTCCTCGTCGGTACAGCAACAATTTTTTGACATACGACACCTTTCTAATGGTTTTATTAAAGATTACCTGTTACTATAAACCCTGTAGTCACTACAGGGTCAATTAATAATAATCCAAGTCATACGAAAAGGTCACTTATGTCTATATTTAAAATCAGCGAGTTAAGTAAAAAAACAGGGATTAATATCGAAACTATCCGTTACTATGAGAAAATTGGGGCGATAAATAAAGCCAGTCGAGGCGAAAATGCGTACCGCTATTTTAACCAGCATGCTATTGAACAATTAGAATTTATTAAAACCTGTCGTTCATTAGGTTTTACAATGCAAGAAATTAAGGCTTTTAATCAACTTAAGCAAAATCCCAACCAAAGCTGTGTGATAGCGGATAAGCTAGTTGCTAGCCATTTGGCACAGATTGAACAAAAAATACAGCAATTACAAACTATTCGAGCCTTATTACACACAATGAGCAATTGTCAACAAGATTCTGTCGATAAGTGCAAAGTAATTCATTCATTACAATTCGCACCCACTTTAATAGAAGAAGGAATTAAACTATCTACGACAGAGCTAGAGGCAATACGGTAGAGGTAACATATAATACTTGGGTATCTATATGTAGCTCATAATAGGACAGCTTACTGCTGTAGTGGTCAAGTTTAATTAGACAACCGATAAGAGATTATAATACCCTAAATGGAGGCATAATCTCATGACAAAAGTACGCAAAACATACACACCCGAATTCAAACTTGAAATGATAAAACTCATAGAAGAACAAGGGCAAAAGATTGGAGCGGTTGCTACCCAATATGAAATTGGAGAGTCCAGCCTAAAAGCATGGCTAAAACGCTACCGAGCAGAACAACAAGGCAACCCCATATCTAAGGGTAACGCCCTAACAGAAGAACAACGAGAAATTCAGCGACTAAAAAGAGAAGTGGCCCAGCTCAAACTAGAGCGAGATATTTTAAAAAAGGCATCAGCTCTATTAGCGATAGACACACTCGGTTTTCACCGCTAATAGAGAAACTAGCCAAAGCAAAACCTAGAATCAGTAAAGTTAAACTATGTGAGCTGTTTGCCGTAGCAAGGAGTACTCACTATCTAGCAAAAAAGCCCAAGATGCCCAGCCTTGAGCAAATCAACTTAACTCTCTGGGTAAAACAAGCCTTTGACCAATCCAAAGGCTCGGCAGGGGCGAGAACGCTATCAGCGATCGTGAGCAAACAACATAATGTTAAAATCACCCGTTACAAAGCAAGCAAAATCATGGCGCAGCAAGGCTTGGTTAGTCGCCAGCTTATTCGACATCGCTACAGCAAAGCGGATAAAGAACACGCTATACATGGCAACCTGCTTAAACGAGCATTTAGCCCGACTGCGCCAAACCAAGTATGGACAGGCGATGTGACCTACATCCGTACCCAAGCAGGATTTTGTTATCTAGCGGTAGTGATTGACCTGTTCTCTCGCAATATCGTGGGTTTTGCGATGAGTGAGAGCCCTGACAGTAAATTAACCACCCAAGCGCTTAACATGGCTTATACAGTACGATTAAGCCCAAGCAAGAGTCGATGTTGCCAGTTATATCGTCGGCTATTATAGTCAAGTTAGACCACATAGCTTTAATGATTACTTAACACCAGTCGAGAAAGAAATACAGTTTGTTAATCAAAATCTCTTAGATGCTGTCCAATATTACTTGACCACTACAGTGTAAACTTTTAGGTTATACTGAGCAACAGGGATGTAAGCCATGAGTAAAAAGCCATCTTTATTTAAATTTATGTTTTTCGTTTTTTTAGCATTTTATCTATCATCTCTAATTGTTTTGTTGTTTGTTTTCACAAGCAATATATTTAATTATCCTAACCTTAATATATTAATGGGTGCAATAATAGGGGTTAGTTGTATTGCAATGATATTTTTCTCGCCTATTTTGTTATTTGTCACTTTTTTTCAGTATTGGATGAAAAATAACAAATTAAAAAATTTCATATCATTTTTGTTAGTGATAATTTATGGGTACATCATTTTTATTCAAACTAGTTTGAAATCTGGTAATTTAACTTGGTTTACTGACAAAGATAAAATATTGAATTTCTTTTTATTATCCATACCTTCGACAGCACTTTTTTTAATTATATTAATTTGTTTGGTGTCACGAGACTGTAAAATATTTCGTGTAAACCGTAAAATCGGCAACTAGGAATAGCCCAAAAAACGGTGGTTTTTTAGACATTTCATTTTGGGCAAAAAATAAGGGCTTTTAGCCCCCAGCCTTGTATAGCAAGTCGTCAATCAAACGAATGCCAACTATTCTTCACAGCAAAAGTTTTTAATGAGCAACGCGCAGTAGCACTTGGGGTTCAACTTTTGCGATTTTCAGCAGAACGCTTTTTATATACAAAGGCGTTTCGACAATGGTAAACATAAATAATTTCACATACTACATTGTAGTAGTATAGCAGACTATTCATTTAAGATTAACCTCAAAATTTAAATGCTATAGGCTTAAAAAAAACAGGTAATGCGAAGGTTATTCAGAATTTAGCAAATCCACTCCTGCCTTTTTAAGCTCTCCTTTCGCTGTTACATAGTGGTACAGCGTACTGCTGGGAATATCACCAAGCTCCTTACAAATCGCTGGAATGCTTTTGGTTTGATCAGCCATCAGATGCTGGGCATATTTAAGTTTCTCAGTGGTCATGATTCTAGGGCGTCCGCCCTTACGTCCCCGGGCACGGGCAGCGGCAATCCCCTCTTTCACTCGCTGACGGATAATATTACGCTCCATTTCAGCAAACGCCGCTTGAATTTGTAAAAACGCTCGACCTGCAGGGGTTGTGGTGTCCATCGGTGAGTTAATCGCTTTAAAGCCAATGCCCTTTTCAGCCAGTTCATCAATCAATTTAATCAAGTCACTGGCTAATCGCCCTAACCGATCCAAATCCAAAACAACAAGCACATCGCCTTTTCGCAAATAGTTGAGACAATCATCCAATCCTTTACGTTGGGAGTTACTTCCCGATGCCTTATCCTCAAAAATTCGCTCACAGCCGATTTCTTTTAAGGCGTCAACTTGACGGTCAAGGAGTTGTTTCCCTTCAGAAGTTGACACTCGGGCATAACCGATTAAACTCATGATAGATTTCTCACGATAAATGATAATTACCCCATCTTATCATATTTAGATTTATTTGGCTTTATCATGAAATAAATAGAATAAAAAAGCGCCGAATTGGCGCTGATTTACAAACTCACGAAAAACAATTATTTTAACTATCAGCGTGAGCGCTTAGCTCATAGCTTTGACTACGCCCAGACGCTGCAGATTTAATCAGTATGCCCTTATCGACCAAATCATTAATATCTCTTAGTGCTGTATCTGACGATGTTTTGGTCATCATTGCCCATTTTTTGGTGGTCAATTTACCAAAAAAATCCCCCCACATTCGATTAATCATCATCACTTGGCGTTCATTAAACGTTGTATGGCGATGCGTATGCCAAAATTGGGCTTTATCAACCGTCCTTTGGGTACGAGTGAGTGCCATCGTTAAAGCCTGTTCGAGCGTTTGTAAAAACCATACCAACCAATCTGTTGTTGACGTTAAGCCTTTTTGGGTCGACTCCAAAATCGTATAATAGTCTGACCGAGTTGCTAAGATTTGAGCAGACATACTATAAAAACGTCTGGCACTACCATCACTCTTGGCAAGCATACGCTCGGTAATCGCCCGAGTTAAACGCCCATTGCCATCTTCAAAAGGGTGCAGGGTCACAAACCATAAATGTGCAATACCGGCTTTTAAGGTTAAATCTAAATCAGGTTGCTCCTCATTATACCAAGCAATAAATTTAGCCAACTCATCTGGCAATCGTTGTGCTGGTGGTGCTTCAAAATGCACTTTAGTGCGACCATAACCTCCTGATACCACTTGCATGGCACCTGTACGATCATCTCGAAGTCTGCCCGCCTGTATTTTATATAGCCCACTAAAACCCGTGGGAAATAACGCCCGATGCCAAGCAAAGATTTCATCAAGCGTCAGTGGTTGGTCAAAATAAAAACTGGCTCTTAACATCATCTCTACAATAGCATCGATTTCTCGAGTGGGTGTTACCAGGGTATCCGGGTCGTATAGGTGTTCAATACCTAAATGCCGAGCAACCGATGAGCGTACCTGCTCATTATTGAGTATCTCCCCTTCTATCTCAGACGTTTTAATCACTTCAAGCGTCACAGCGTCCAATTGGGCTTCAAGCGGCAACTCAAAGCCCAGGCTTTGCATTTGTCCCAAAAGTTTACCTTGTAATAGACGCACATTGGCCACCAATGGTAACAACTGATTATTATCAATTTGCCAATCGGTCCAGTTGGGATATTCGTGAATGTATTTTTTATATAGCATTTATAGAGAATAATAAAAAGTAGATGCGGTAATTATAGCAAACAATTACCGCAAAATATGCGGAGAATATCTATTTTATATTAGTTGATTTTTGTTTATTCATTAGATTCCAACAACCAATCCACAATATAAATTAGTGGAATACCGTCAATTTGGCGACGCTCATCATACTTTCCTGTAATAACTATCTTTTTATGATTATCTCGAATATGTAATAAATTATCCGTTTCATGGGTATTCTCTGGGATTTGATAAGTCACTTGCACATACAGCAATTCATCTGCCCTGCGAGCCACAAAATCAATTTCCTTACTGTCTAAACGACCCACATCCAGTGTATAGCCCCGTCTTAATAGCTCCAAAAATACAATATTTTCCAACCGATTGGCATAATTTGCCGCTTTTTTACCAATTGCATGACGTCTTAAGCCATTGTCCACGATAAAATATTTTGCATTGGTTTTAAGATAGCCCTTACCTCGAATATCATATTGCTGCACCTTATAGAACAAAAACGCATTTTCTAATAACTCAAGATATTTACTAATGGTATGATTCGAGGTTGGCACTCGCTCACTGGTCAATGTGTTACTGATTTTGCTTGGATTAACTAACTGCCCGACATTATCAGCTAAAAATAAAATGACGCTTTTTAAAATATGGGTATCTTTCACCCCTGCCCGATGCGCAATATCATTGAGCACAATCGAATCAAAAATTCCTGATAAGATGGTATCCTTCAAAGGCTCATCTGCCATAACAACACTGGGAAACCCGCCGTATTGTTCATACTCAAGATAATATTTATCAACCAACCTAGAATCCACAGGTACTTGCTTAGCTAACAGATACTCTCTAAAGGACAAGGGATAAATGTTAATCGCCACATAGCGACCGCTTAATAAAGTCGCCAATTCCCCAGAGAGTAAATTCGCATTAGAGCCTGTAATCACAATATCGCTATTAAAGCTAACTCGGACCGCATTAATAATTTTTTGCCATCCGTCTACAAATTGGATTTCATCAAATAACAAATAGACCTTATTTTCACTGCCTTTAAGTTTCTCATTCATTAATTGGCTAAAATCATCTGCATTTTTGACCCACTGGTACTCAAAACTCTCAAAATTCAGGTAAATAATATTTTCTGCACTGATTTTTTGAGACAGCAAATAATCTCGATATTGCATCAATAAAACAGATTTACCAGAACGGCGCACCCCGGTTATCACTTTTATAAAATCTGAATCTTTAAATTGAATCAGTTGCTGTAAATAATTTTCTCGAGAAATCATCAACTATCCCATTTAGTATTTTATTTCCAATTTTAGCAAAATTAACAAATAATGGAAATGAATTTCCAATTAATGATATAAATTCTAATTAATGGAAAATAAAAGCATTTTTTTATAAAAATATACATTATTTGAATCGTATTTCATTTTATTCAATATTTACGCGTTTTTTTTAGATGAATAATAAATTTACTGTCTAAAATTAAATCCATAAATAAATGTTATAGATTTTCTTTAAATATTAATTCAACAAAAACACCTGTTATTGTTGAATTAATTAGGTGTAACAATTTTGATTGTTTTTACCCCAGTTTTATTCAATAATACTGTCTATTATTTATTTCAATGAAAACCTATCAATGATATTAGGGTAGTCAATTATTTTTGTGTTTTATTGTAATTTATGTATTGACAATAATATTTTTATTCTAAATTCTAATTGATGATTTTTAGATATTACCTTGTATATTTGGATAACTTTTAGTTATGTTTATATGGGGAGTTAAAATTAGTCGATATTTTTCAAAGGGTGGGTATTTGTTGACTATTTCGTTACTGCGTCGCTGGCTATTTTTTTAGGAGGGTATTTTGACGGTTCAGGTAATTGGTTATGCTCGGGTGTCAACCAAGGAGCAAGATTTGTCTTTGCAGCTTGATGCTTTGAGTAAATATGGCTGTGATCGAATTTTTACCGATAAGATAAGTAGTGTAAAAGAACGCCAAGGGTTAACAGATGCGTTAGGGTATTTACGTGAAGGTGATACCTTGGTGGTTTGGAAGCTCGATCGGTTGTGTCGTTCGCTACCCGATTTGATTAAAATCAGTGAGCAAATTCGGACGGCGGGTGCACAGCTTGTGAGTATTACCGAGAGTATTGATACGAGTACGCCTGCAGGACGCTTGTATTTTAATATTTTGGGAGCACTGGGTCAGATGGAGCGCGAGCTGATTCAAGAGCGGGTAAAGGCGGGTCTTGCGGCAGCGCGTCGCCGTGGTAAAGTCCCGGGTAAGCCTAGGGTGAGTGAGGAGAAGTTGGAACTGGCTCGTCGGGAGTTGTCTTCTGGACGGACTTATCCTGAGGTGGCAAGAATTCTAGGGGTGCATCCGCAGACGTTGTATCGGCTGGTGCCGGTGAAAAGTCTTAATATGGCTGGGATAGGGAGTTGATAGGGGTTCAGCAAAGAATTTGGACATTATCTCGCTTCATCTAGGCACGCAGTTGCGGGGATGGTCGGGGTCTTACCTTTTTAATAGAAATCATTAAGATTAACATCACCTAATCAATATGAAATTTTTAGCTTAGGCTAATTCTCTTCAATGTAGTCTTCCCTATCAAATACGACAGTATGCGTTTGTTTGTTAAATTCTATCCTTATCTGATGAATGATATGGCTGGCTGTTTGAAACAATAACGCAATAGGGCTGATGTCACCGACGTCAAAACTGGACAATACGTCGTTATCAACAAATGCTTTTTCGATTAGTGCAAGGTTCACCCGCTCGTCAACGAGTTTGTCAATTAAGAATGTTGCATTGCCTGTTTCTATCCAGTAGTTTTTATAGATCCTTAAGGGGTCTTTTAAAAATTGAATAGTCCTACTTTATAATTGGGCAAGCAAAGCTGTTTACTCGTCAACAGCTTTGCTTTGACTTCAAAGAAGATACCTATCCTAGCTACCCAACACCCTTCTTTTTGTAACTAGCGCTATTTCAGGTAGGAAGAACGATAACAACGTTAAAATTCGCTAGTTTTCTGCAGCGCTTAGTTTAGTGTTGGCATTGAAAACTGCTGAGCTTCGCGAACACTGGCACTTGGCCAACGCTGGGTAATCGTTTTGCGGCGGGTAAAGAAACGCACACCGTCGGGACCATACATAAACAAGTCACCAAATAATGAACGCTTCCAACCACCGAAGCTTTGATACGCCACTGGCACAGGCAATGGAATATTCACCCCGACCATCCCTACTTGGATATTGTCAGTAAAATAGCGAGCTGCTTCGCCATCGCGAGTATAAATACAGGTACCATTGCCATATTCATGTTCATTGATGAGTCTCATCGCCTCATCCATGGTCTGTACTCGCATCACTTGTAAGACAGGGCCAAAGATTTCTGCCTGATAACTGCTCATCTCTTTCGTCACATTATCAATCAAGGTTGCACCGACAAAAAAGCCGTTTTCATAGCCTGCTGGCATCGTACGTGAGCCATCAACCAATACCGACGCACCTTGTTCTGAGGCGCTTTTGATATGCCCTAGTACTTTTTGTTTGTGTTCATGAGTAATCACGGGCCCAAAGTCATTGGCTTTGTCTGAATGTACCCCGATTTTTAGCTGCTGCATCGCATTTTTTAGTGCCGCAATCATTTTATCGGCAATCTCATCACCTACTGCTACCGCCACTGACAGCGCCATACAGCGTTCACCCGATGAGCCAAACGCTGCCCCTAGCAGTGAATTCACCACGTTGTCTAAGTCGGCATCGGGCATCACAATCGCATGGTTTTTGGCACCGCCCAATGCCTGACAACGTTTGCCATTAGCTGCAGCAGTTTTATAAATATACTCAGCGATAGGGGTAGAGCCGACAAAGCTTACTGCTTGGATGTCTTTATGAGTCAAGATCGCATCGACAGCGTCTTTGCCACCATTGACCACATTTAATACACCATCGGGTAAGCCTGCTTCTTTTAACAATTGGGCAATGTATAGCGACGCACTAGGATCTCTTTCAGACGGTTTTAATACGAAGGTGTTGCCACATACAATCGCCATGGGGAACATCCAGAGCGGTACCATCACTGGAAAGTTAAAGGGGGTGATGCCTGCGACAACACCTAATGGATGAAATTCACTCCATGAGTCGATGTCAGGTCCGACATTGCGGCTGTGTTCACCCTTTAACAGCTCGGGTGCCCCACATGCATATTCCACATTCTCAATACCACGTTGTAATTCACCTGCCGCATCATGCACGATTTTACCGTGTTCTTCACCGATTAGACGACAGATTTCGTCAGCATGGCGTTCAAGTAGTTCTTTAAATTTAAACATAATCCGAGCCCGTTTTAGGGGCGGCGTTTTACGCCAATCAGGAAAGGCGGCTTTAGCAGCAGCGACTGCGTCATCAATGGTTTTGGCACCGCCGATGGCAACCTGTTTGCTGACTTCGCCAGTCGATGGGTTATAAACCGGCTGCGTTGGGCTGTCATCTACGATGAGCTCGCCGTTTATAAAGTGTCCGATGGTTTGCATAAGTAATCCTCTTTGGATAAATAGCTAATTTAGATAAATAGGGTAAGATGAAATAGTGTCAGTGGTTAATTAGTCCCAAAGTTTACGATACAGCGATAGCATTTGTGTCGCATCTGGAACGCGAGGGTTGTTATTGGGCGAGCCAGAGCCAAATGCTTGCTCGCACATGGTATCAAGCACCCCATCAAAATATTGGCGATCGACGCCAAAAGACTGTAAGGTGGGCACTTCAAACTCTTGATTAATTGCTTTTAAAAATTCAATCAATTTTTGGTTGGCGGTGTCAACACTGTCATCGGCTGCGGTGATACCCAATGCGTGAGCACAATCGGCATAGCGCTCTGGGGCATTAGGAATCGAAAACTCGGTAATAGTAGGTAGTAGCATGGCATTGGATAGCCCATGCGGTACATGGAAAAATGCCCCAATCGGACGACTCATACCATGTACCAGTGCCACCGATGAGTTACAAAAGGCAATACCCGCCAAGGTCGAGCCAAGCATCATCTCCTCACGGGCGGCTTGGTTGCTACCATCATGATAAGCAGTTTGCAGACTTGAGCCAATGAGACGCAACGCGGCTAACGCTTGCTGGTCGCTATAAACATTACGTTTTTGGCTGACATAGGCTTCGATGGCATGGGTCATCGCATCAATCCCCGTATCTGCAGTCGTACGCGGTGGCACACTCATGGTAAAGCTATAATCAATCACCGCCGCAATCGGCATAAAACCTGTACCGACACATAGCAGTTTTTCATTTTTTTGCTCATCAGTAATGATGGTAAATTTGGTTGCCTCCGCCCCTGTACCTGCAGTGGTAGGTATCGCGATTATTGGCAAGCCTGCTTCATTGACTTGACGAGGAAACTTATAATCGCGTATCTCACCGCCAAACTTACCCAAGATGGCAATGGCTTTAGCACTGTCGATGGGGCTGCCACCACCTAGGGCAATCACGCAATCATACGCTTGCTGTTGTATTTTTTTGATACCCATCTCAATCGACTTATCAGTCGGCTCTGGCACGGTATCCGAAAAGACATCCGAGGCGATGCCATTCTCTTGTAATACGGCTTGGACCTTGGCGACATAGCCTAATTGCACCATCATGTTATCGGTGATAATCAGGGGTTTTTTGACGTTCAGTTTTTCAAGTATCGAAGGTAAGCTTTTGTAGGACTCATAGCCTACTTCCATGATTCGGGGTAAAAGTATAGTGCTAGACATCGTTCATATTCCTTTATGTGTGAAGGTGAAGTTATAAAGAGCCAAATAGGGTGCCCAAAGTGATAACAACCACGAGTGCGATTACCGGAATGACTACAGCAACCATAAAAATATCTTTATAGGATTCTTTATGCGTCAGCTGACAGATGGCCAACAAGGTAATCACCGCCCCATTATGCGGCAATGCATCCAAACCGCCAGAAGCGATTGATGCCACGCGATGCATCAACTCTGGGTTGATACCAAATTGGTGAGCCAACTGTAAGTAAGTCTCACCCATCGTGTTTAACGCAATACTCATACCACCTGAGGCCGATCCGGTAATACCTGCCATCACGTTAATAAAAATTGCCTCTGAGATAAGTGGATTACCCGGTGATAAACCCAATAAAAACTCTTTAAGAATCACAAAACCAGTTAATGTCGCAATCACTGAACCATATCCAACCTCGGAGGCGGTGTTAAATATTGGAAGTAACGAGCCAAATGCGCCACTACTCAAAGACTCTTTTAGGTCTTTCCAGCGTTGCCAATTTAAAGTAATGAGTGCCAAGCAAGAGACCACTAGAGCAATCACGATTGACCAAATACCTAGCACTTTGCTTAAAGGCATATTGCCAAATTTCTCGGTGGCTAAGTAGCTGCTATCCAAACTTGGCAGCCACCATTTCGTACACAAAAAATTGATCAGAATAACCAGAATAATGGGTATCAATGCAACCCAAATGGATGGCACATTGTGCTGCTCTAAAACGGGTAACTTCTCTTGGTGGTTACCATAGCCTTCACCACTTATGCTTGCCAGTTTTGCCTGCCGATTCATCCAAATCATGCCACCAATCAACATAATGATGCCGCCTAACGTGCCTAGTACAGGTGCTGCGAAGGCATCTGTTTTGAAAAAAGGCATTGGAATGGCATTTTGGATCGCGGGTGTTCCAGGTAGTGCAGTCATCGTAAAAGTTAAAGCACCCAACGCAATCGCGCCTGGAATTAGCCGCTTAGGTATATTTAATTTACGAAATAACTGTGCTGCAATCGGATAGACAGCGAAACCTACTACGAATAACGATACCCCGCCATAAGTCAAAATGGCACATGCTAAGACGATTGCTAGCATCGCTTGCTTGCTTCCTAGCTTCGCTACTAAATACTCTGCAATACTTAAGGCTGAACCTGAATCATCCATCAGTTTGCCAAAGACCGCACCAAGTAAGAACAAGGGGAAAAAACTTACAATATACCCACCCAAGCCTTTCATGAATATCTGGGTATAAATTCCTAACATCGTACTGGATTCGCCACTTAGCACAACAGCTAACATAGCTAGAATCGGTGCTAATAAAATAACGCTATGTCCTCTATATGCCAAATACATTAAGAGAGACAAAGACAATAATATGCCTAGTAAGCTAATCATACACATTCCTTGTGCAAGTAATAAAAATATATAATGGGAATTATATTCTCATTATATAAATTATCATAGATTTTTTTAGTGTACAAGCGATGATTGAATAAATTCGTGCTGTTTTACCCTATCTTGTTGACATCAAAGGCAGAGGCGTATATTTTTCGCAGCTAAGATAGTTATTCTTTGGTAAAAGAGACGGTATGACAACAGAAAAAAAGAAAGGCTCCAGCGTTGAACGCGTGCTACATATTATTGAGCTTGTAGCCAATTCCCAGATTCCATTAAGTATTGCAGATTTGGCACAAGCCTTAGATATCCCTTTATCAAGCGCTCATCGGCTCGTCGGACAACTGGAAAGTACCGGATTTTTGCAATTTGACATCCAAGGCAGAATTATCTGTGGTCAGCGTACCCACAGTTTTGCAATGAATTTATGGCAGACTGGTCATTACAAAGCCGAGCGGCTGTCTGTTTTGCAAAAATTATCGGATCAAATTGATGAAACAGTAGGCATTGCGATTATGCAAGACTTAGAAGTGGTGTATGTAGATCGGGTCTTGTCAAATTGGCCGTTACAGATTTATTTACCCGCTGGGACACATGTGCCCATTTGGGCAAGTGCCAGCGGTAAGCTGTTATTAGCCCAGTTGCCTGACAATGAATGCCACAGAATTATCAATCGCATGACTATACATGCATTGACCAAAAGCACCTTGGTGGATAAGCATATATTACTAGATAAAATTGATAGTATTCGGCACTCACAAGTGGGGACCGACAATGAAGAGTTTATACCAGGCATGGTCGCCTGTGCAGTACCTATCCCCAATGGTGATAATCCTGTTTTTGCAACGGTGTTTACTCATGGTCCCACAATCCGTAAATCCTTAGATGAGCTACTTAGCTATGTGCCACAGATGCAGGAAGCTGCCTTAGCATTGCAGCAGATTTTTCAAAGGCAAAGTATGTAAATTACTTTCAGATGATTGATGAGGTAAATATCTGAAAAAAAAATGTAAAATATTCGAACGCTGCTATCAATTGTCAATAATGAAGAAAAACACTTGATAGATTTGAGTTGATGGAGGTTATCGTGTGAGAAGTTCGCTTACTCAGTCAAAACCATTTCAGGGGAAACTTGATGACTTCTACAAGTTTGAAGTTATTCCAAAAATTTGAGTGGTCGAATATTCTTTTGCTTGGCTTAATATCGGTAATTTATTCTTAATAATTTTCTCTTCGTTTACGAATATATATATTTAATCTTGTTAGCATATTTATCTGAAAATCGTTACTTATTTTACTCAAATCAAGATTATTATAGTGTCCACATGTGGACACATTTTTAATTATAAAGCATTATATTTTATAATGCTTTTTTCATTTTTTCACTTTATAATATTCATAATTCAAATATGTCCACATGTGGACACTTATGGCAGAGTAAAAAATTATGAATAAATCAGCGAGAGTCATTACTATTGCAAACCATAAAGGAGGTTGTGGCAAGACCGCCACAACTGTTCATCTATCAGCAGAACTCGCTAAGCTTGGTATGAAGGTTTTAGTTATCGACTTAGACCCTCAAGAAAATGCCAGTACTCACATTGGTTTAAAACATCCAAGTGAAATAGATATTAGTATTCGAGATTTGATTATACCTAACTATGATAATCCTGTATCCAAAGATGACCTTATAGAAAAGTCAATTCATGACACTACGCATTTTGATGGCGTTTCATTAATTTACAGTTCTTTAAAACTAACAATCGATAAGGACAAAATTAGAGAAAGAGAACCTAGACCCATGGAAGTTCTCGTAGAGGTAATTGATAAATTAAAAAACCGATATGATGTTATTTTACTAGATACCCCACCTAGCTTAGAAATTTTAACTAGTAATGCTCTAGCTTGTTCGACAGACTACATCATCCCTATTTTTAGTGGCTCTCAATACGGCATGTATGGAGTAGTTGAATTGCAACGCTATATTGACAGTTTAAAGCGTATTAATCCAACTCTAAACCTATTAGGTGCTCTACTAGTTAGACACGATGAAAGACAATTAATGTGCCGCAATATTCGCGATGAGTTAGAAATTGCTCTAGGTAAAGTGATTCCAATTACTATTCCGAGTAGTGCAAAAATCGACCAAGCAGCAAAGCTACATCTGAGTATTAGTGATATCGATACTCAGTCATCAATCGCTAGACAATTTAGGGATTTGGCAAAATGGGTGGCAAAAGAAATAGGCTTTATCTCCGATGTGTCCACAAGTGGACAAAACAAGTAAATTTTAAAAATACCAATGGGGATTATTTATGAGCAAACTCGCAAAATTGTTGGCAGAAAAATCGGCACAAGATCAAGAAAAATTAAAAAACGACTATTTAGGTTCTAATAGTAGAGATATTTTTGTGACGGGCGCTAATACTTATGTCCAAATAGCACTCGAAAATATTAAACCTAATAAATTCCAACCAAGGATGGTTTTTGATGAGTTAGAACTTCAGAGCCTGGCTAACTCCATAAAAGAACTAGGCTTACTGCAGCCAATCATTGTAAGATCAAGCGGTGAAAGCAATCAGTACGAAATTATTTCAGGCGAAAGAAGATATCGTGCCTTTCAATTATTAGAAAAACCCTACATTGATTGTATAGTGATGGATGCCACTGACGAAAAAAATAGCTTATTAGCCTTGGCAGAAAATATTAACCGAGAAGATTTAACAGATTATGAAATCGCTAAATCCGTCATAGCTTTTAAAAATGGTTTTCCAAACAAATCCGAATATGCAAATACGCTAGGTATTTCACGCCAAGACCTATACCGATTATTATCTTTTGAGAAATTACCCCTAGAGATACAGCAACGTCTCGATAATTCTCCCACTTTATTAACTGCAAAAACTGCAGAACAGATAGGGCAATTTATTAAGAACAATGATATAGCTAGTGAAAAAATGGTAGAGATACTAAATGAGGTTCTAGATTTGGTACTAACAGAAGGTCTCAAACAAAACGGCATACTTAATGAAATCGAAATCAGAGTAAAAGGCAACAAAGGTAATAATATTAAAAACGGTAATCGTACCGTCAAAATATTTGCAATAGATGGCAAAAAAGTGGGGCAAATTAAGAAAAATCTCAATAAGACAACAATTGAATTTAGTAATGATATTTTAGATCAACATCAACAAGCGATTGAAAAATTCTTCGAAACTTTAATCTCTTCTTAAAATTCAAATTTTAATAAAAGGAGTTTTGGTTAGTAACTAGTAGACGAATTGACTCTTAACTAACAAAAACTCTTTTTATAAGTAATTAGTATTATTTAGTTTTGATTTCGATTACTAAAATCTATTAGCCTGTTCATCGTCTAAATACTCTTGCAAAGGACGTTTTATAAAGTCACCAGGATGAGTTATCAAACGTTTAGACATTTCCTCTATCCAAGAATTTGACGACTGGTTAGCAGGACTTTGTGGATTAACCATATTAGAATAATCGGATATGAATTTTTTGCTATGTGTAATTCTAGCAATCTGTTTATCACTTAAGTTTTCTATCAACAATGCTTTATTATCAATATTATTTTGCTTATTAACACTCTGCTTTTTAATTTCAAATTTAAAACAAAACCCTGTAATTGTTCTTCCGTCTTTTATCTGATCATACCCGACTAACAAGTCGCTATGTTCATTTATTTCTCCAACAGCTTTATCTAAAACATATTTTTTAAAATCACTCATGCCTTGATACTGCTTTGGTTCTATACCTAATTGTTTTCTAAAAATTTCCAACGGAAATTCGTCTGTTTTTCCATTACGCTTGTTTCTAAATTGCGTTATAAGTTCATATAACCTTACACTGTAAACACTTTTAAACTTAATAGTATTACTTAATAAGTATTTGGTAAAAAAATCGATTGCCCCATCAATTCTAGTAATACCTTCAACCACTGCCGGGGTGAAAACAATTTCAATACCTCCTCTGTTTTCAAGATATTCGACTTGGCTTAACCAATTACTTGACACAAGATTATTTCTTGGATTAATGAAACTAAAATAGCGTTTTAAAAGATGTATACTGGCTTCCTTAAGCCTTAGATAGCCGTTTTCAGTAGTTGTTTCAAATGCTTCTGCATATCGCTGAGCTGATATAAATAAAGGATCATTAGCATTAAGACCTTTACCGTTCTCACGTGCATCAATTATTGCTAATTGCATAATCCTAATCTCAGCAAGCGATAAATTTTGTAGCACCGTATTTAAATGATTGGTTTTTACAACTAAGTCAGCCATATCGATACACTCTTATTTTCTTAAAGAGAATAATAACTCTTTCCTTTTAAAGAGTAAATATACAGGCTCATTAAATTATAACTAAAACTCTTTTAATGGCTAACTAAAACTCTTTTAATGACTAACTAAAACTCTTTTAATGACTAACTAAAACTCTTTTAATTGGTAATAAGCCATTGATTTTAATGTAAAAAAAACTACCGTAAAGCTTGTAAAGCTAAAAAAACTAGTAAAACATATTGTCTAATTTTTTATCTATCTTTAGAACTAATTGAAATCTGCGAAATAAGGGTTATATTTATTCATTCAATGATAATAATTAGTATCTAAATCACGTATTAGCCATTTATGTCACTTTTTTACAAAACAGAGGGTGAGAAACACTCGATTTGAGGTTTAGATAAAGACTCATCACGAGAACGTATTGAGGCTGTAGTTAATTTATGATGGGGCACTATCGAAAACCTAAAGAAACGACTAAAACGCCGCAAGCGAACATGTTAAATGGCTAAATTAGCGATTTTATGATGACCTTGGCCAATTATATATAAATTTGATGACTTAAAACTAAATAACAGCGGATACGCAATCTCAAATCCATACCATCTTTAACCAATTAGATCAATATCACCCTTTTTGCTTTCATAACAAAAACACGGGCGGGTGGGGCAAAATGACTAAATTATTGAAATGGCATTTTGTTATATTTCTATAAACCTGATTATCTACATACTTATCTACACGAATAGACCTTCTAGTACAAGCGTATGAAAGGTCTATGGCATTCACCCATATGAGTGGATGGGGAGAGCTAATTTTACTAATACCCAAGTTGCAATTGTTTAAAGAACACACACTGAAATCTAATCGTTATTTTAGCCTAAGCAAGGCTATGCACACTTTGGGGTAGAACATAGCAATGCGCACCGAGCAGGAGCTGATGCGTTAGCCTGTGTGACGGTATGGCAGGGAATAATGGGAAGTCATCATTGGGATTATTGAATGGCGTATGATACTGAAATACAGCTATGTAGTAGGGAACAGAGCAACCTAATTAATAAGGTTGCTCTTTTTTATTGTGCTGGGATTCGTCGTCATCTACATACAAAATAATATCACCTGGTGCGCAATCTAAATACTTACATAATTTATCAATGGCATCGATATCAATTTTTATCACATCATTGTTATACAAACGATAAAGGGTCGAACGACTTATATCCAAATCTCTATCAATATCGGCAACTTTAAGTCCACGTTGTGCCAATAAAACAGGCAAATTTATCTTTATCACAATAAAATCCCTAAAAACGAAAATAAATACTTGATTTAGGAATAAAATAATATTAATATAGTTCCTAAATTAGGGAATAAATTTTATTTTTAGATATAAATTCCCAATTTCAACTATTATCCCATACTTGAGATAATTTTCCAATCGAACAACAAAAAATTCAAGGAGCACAAAAATGCACCTAAACCCCGTCATCCAACACCTCTATGACCAACTTGACCAAAGAAAAAACCGCCAACAGCAAATTAATAAGCTTACAAGCCAACTAATCAAAGAACAGCGGATACAACCAGGTGACAACCTTTACCTGTTTCTAGGACTCATCAAACGCTGCAACAACACCCAAGCCATTCAAACATGGATTTCAGAAATATTAGACGAAATAGACGTAAACGACGACCAAGAAAAATACCGACAGCTTGAACATAAATTTCTAAAACTTATGCCAGAAATAGCATAGAACAAGTCCCCTTAACAACCGCTAAAACCACAAGCCTAACCTAAAGAAAGGAAAATCATATGGGCTACAAATACCTTGCAAAAAACCACATCAGTGAACAACAAACCATCATTGTGCGTGACTACTTTGAAACCCCACTAGAGACTCACGGCAATCATTTAGATCACATCACACATATCTGTCAGTATTACAACATCAGTGCACCGTTACTTAGCAAAATGGTCAGCCACTTCAAAATCTATGACACCCAAACCCACTGTATGATTCATAGACATCATTTCAATATAATCGGAGACTATGAACAAAGAAATTCAACAAAGACTCGGATGGATTAAATTATTTGAAGACACGAATGATGCTGGTCTAGTTTGTCGTAGATGTGGTATTTCAAGACCAACGTTACGCAAATGGTGGAAGCGATACTCTGAACAAGGTATTGATGGTTTGGCAAGCCAAAGTAAGCGTCCGCTTAAATCACCTAATACCAAAGTTAATCAACACATTGAAGATTTATTATTACAAATGCGGTCTAGTAGAAATCTCGGAGCTAGACGTTTGCAAACGGAACTAATGAGGCTTCATCAAATATCCTTATCTTTGGCGACGATTCATAAAGTATTAACCAATCACCAAGTCAAACCGATTAAGAAATTTCGTCGTAAGGTAGATTACCTACGGTATGAACGCCCACTACCAGGAGATAGAGTCCAAATGGATACCTGTAAAATAGCATCTGGGCTTTATCAATACACCTCAATTGATGACTGTACTAGATATCGGGTACTTAGGCTCTATAACCGCCGTACTGCAGCCAATACACTGGATTTTTTAGATTGTGTGATTGAGGAAATGCCATTTCCCATTCAAAGAGTACAAACCGATCGTGGACTTGAATTCTTTGCTGAAAAGGTTCAGAAGAAAATGATGGAGTATGGCATCAAATTTAGACCCAATAAACGAGGGTCGCCACATCTCAATGGTAAAGTTGAGCGTTCTCAAAAGACTGATAAAACTGAATTCTATGCAACCGTAGATATCACGTCCGAAAACCTTCAGGACCAATTGGCTGAATGGCAGCATTACTATAATTGGGTAAGACCACATTCAGCTTTGAAGGGAAAAACACCCATGGAGAGGTATTTTGAATTAAGCGAGGAAACGCCTTTTTCTGATGAGGTGCAAAACCAATATAACCCATCAGATGAACGTATTCAAAATGCCAATTATAAAGTGGATTTAGAGATGGCCAAATTGAAACGATCTCTATGAATCATACATTTAAATTCGAGCCTTCAATTTACCAATCTCGCTTTCATCGCTTTGTTATTGAAAAGATTGTGAACAGGTTCTAAAAATTTTTATCGAATTGATCATGCCGAATTTAACATCACCCAATCACCCAATCGTATGGTTTAAAACTTTATCTTGTTTTTTATCAGTCGTGGTATGATCTTGTATTAAAAAACCTACTACCTTCATTACCACTGATATTATCTAATCCATTATCAACAAACCAACAAATTTAATCGCACACTTATATAACCCATTGACTGACCCATATCAATTATTAGTCTCGCCAACTACTAGTATCAAACATGGCTGCAAGTACAGGATTATCTCTGGCTTTAAGAGCTTTATCAAAGATATCTTCCTCTTTAACGGATGCCGCTTCACTTGCAGTAGCAGAATTAACTTTAGTATCGGGCATTGGCTTTATTGAAGTTGACGCAGGTGTTGAATTTGCAACATGTGATTGGATAGGTTGATTAGCCATCTGATTTGTTGAGACAGATGACGTTGATTGACTTGATTGACTTGTTTTATTATCTTCATCCCTCCAATTACTAATATCAAACAGGGCTTCAAGTTTAGGGTTTAGTTTTATAGCTTTATCGATCTTATCAAAGATATCTTCCTCTTTAACGGATGCCGTTTCACTTGCAGTAGCAGAATTAACTTTAGTATCAGGCATTGGCTTTATTGAAGTTGATGCGGGTGTTGAATTTGCAACATGTGATTGGGTAGATTGATTAGCCATTTGATTTGTTGAGACAGGTGACGTTGGACTGGCTTCATCATCGTCATCGCTCCAACTACTAATATCAAACATGGTTGCAAGTACAGGATTATTTCTGGCTTTAATAGCTTTATCAAAGATAGTTTCCTCTTTTAATAAAGGTTCATCAGCCATTTTGCCCACCTTAACATCAAGCACCTCTGGCTTGTCTTTACCTGCCATTGAACCAGCAACCGGTTGCACCGAAGGCGACGCGCTCTTTGATTGTAAAGCAGACGCATCAGATACCGACGTATCCACCTTATTATTTGGTGGTGGCGCTGACGATGATGTTGGTATCGAAGTTGAAACAATCGAATCAATCTGCTCAATTCTCGACACTGGCGTTTGATCAATTAACACATCAACTTTCGATGGTAGCGAAGACTGCGCCAACAACAACTCATCAAATGCCTCACTCAAACTTTTTTTAACAACCAACGCATCGACAGCTGACTGAGGTTTTAACAACGCATCTTCACGTTGCCACTGAGCTTTTAACCGATCCACAAAACAGCCCACAAACAAATCGAGCACCTCACGGTACTGTACCTTATGGTCCTCCACCTGCTGCACCACCACCTGACAACGCTTACGACTTTGAGAAGCACCTTTCACCGCATCAGACTGACTAAACTTCTTTAAATGCCCTGGATTAATATTAACGCCCAAACTCTTTAACACAAGCTTAGCACGATAACTATTAAACGCCCCATTAAAAATAGTCGGGCTATGCGGCAACTTAATAAACGCATCCACCACTCGATGAGACTTAAACGCATCGACATCATCAATCTGTAATACATCCATGAACTTAAACAAACACGACAAATCATTTAAACACTCAATAAAAAATAGCGCCGCCTCCGTCTTAGTAGTACGCATCTGATTAGCACGGGTTACCCCTTTACGAGGCACCGCATCATCTGTTGACATCATTTGTTATACTCCTTTTTAACACACCCTTAAACAGCGTTGACCAAATACGCTACTAACAATAAAATTAATAGCGATATTCACGTCACAGAAAACTAGATACTAACAAAACCAATAAAATATCAAAGACAGTGACTAAAAACTATCAGCAATCACACGAAATAGCATACCTATAAAAAGCCTAAACATTCAAATAAATTTAGTCATCGCTACCCACAATCATCAATCAGATAGCCAATCAACATAAAACTATATTAGCCATACCCTATAACCAATAGGCGATAATCGATTAACGATACTAATTAAAGACTGTTAATATCAAAAAACTAAAAAACTGGCTATCTATAAGAATGAAGCACTACTAACGATTAACATTTAAAGATTAGCAATGTCAAAGAATAAATATCAATAACATAATCATAGATATCTACAATCATTATAGAGCAACCAATAGAAAATAGTAAACTACTAGCGCCCTTATTTTATATACTAACATTTAATAAATTAGATATCAGCCATCAGAAAAATAGATAAAGACATTGGCTAAACTTGCATATCCACCATGAAAATGTGATATTAAGCCAGTATACACATAGTACCCTTTTTTAGCTACGCTAAAAATGGTACCATGTGAACTGGTTCAGGGGCGATGCCCCCGAAACCCCCGTTGCCCTGTTGTTGAGTTTAAGATAAGGCTGCGTGTGGTCATTTAGAAAGTTTAATAGGTTCAGTTAAAGGTGAGTGACGATGCCAAAAATTCTTGGAGATAAGCGTACCAAAGAGATCAAAATTCGTTTAACGGACAATGAGTTTGCTAAGCTGCAACAACGGCGCACTAAAAATTTAGCAGGTTGGCTTCGAGATTTAGCCCTGGGTGCCGTGCCTATTCGACAAGCCGATCCAGCATTGGTTCATCAGGTTGCTAGAATTGGTAGCAACTTAAATCAGATTGCTCGACATGCCAATACGGAAAAAAAATTGGATGCCAGTGTGTTGTCGGCATTAAATGACAGTAATCGGTTATTACAAGCATTGCTTGAGCAACATAAAAATTAAGGCAAGCGTTTTAGATTAAGCGGCTTAGCGTAAAGGTCTTAAAGTGAATGTCTTGGAGTGAAAGTTGATTTTTAAAATTTTTAATCGGGGTCGAAGTCGTGGTGAAGGGCCTATCAATTATTTGCTGGGTGAAAAATTTTTATCAGACGGCATCATTCGCGAGGGCGCAACGGTATTAAGTGGGGATGCTTATCTTAGCCAAGAACTCATTAACAGTAGTAACTTTGCCAAACGCTATACCGCTGGGGTGTTGTCATTTGAAGAGCGACCTGATCAAGTGACAGCGGAAGTTAAACAACAAATCATGCAAGACTTTGAGCGGGTTATGTTTCCAGGTATGCAACCGGATCGTTATTATATCCTTTGGGTTGAACATACCGATAAAGCACATCCTCAAACTAAAGCACCGAGGCTTGAGTTGAATTTTTTAATTGCGACCACCGAACTTTATACGGGTAAACGTTTACAGCCGTATTACCATGCACAAGATGCCAAGTATTTTCGTGCCTGGCAAACATTGGCCAATGCGCGATTTGAATTTACCGATCCTGATGACCCGGTTCATTTTCGTCACACCAATGTATTTGAGAGTAACCAAAGTCCCAAAAAAAACCATGCGAAAATTAAGACCCGTATTGCGACCTACCTTGAAAAAAAATTGGCAGCGGGGATGATTAATCATCGAGATGATGTGATTGCCGAGCTTGAACAAATGGAAGATGAGCAAATTAAGGTCACTCGGCGCTCAGAAAAATTTATCAGTGTGGTGAGTAAAGATAGTCAAAAACCGATTCGTTTAAAAGGCTTTTTGTTTGAAAAAGATTTTTCTTATCAAGACTATCTTCTACGGTTACAAAACAACCCTGATGATCACGCGCTGCATAAAAAGATAGAAACGATTGCATCCAAACAGCAACGGGTCGATCAAGCACGTGAGACATTTAATCATATTTATGCACATAAGCGCGAGCTTAATATAAAAAAATACCAGATACCAGCAGAGGAGTTAGCGTGGGTAGATCAGCATTATTGTCCGTATGATAGAGCTCACCATGACAATAATGGGATTAATCATCCGTTTAAAAATGATTTGGAAAATACGCGAGCTAATAAAATGGAAGCCACGGTTCAGGTTGATATGTCACCCAAGGCTACCGATACATTATCTTACGAACCCACGTTAGAAGAAATGGCATTAGCAAACGCTAAACGAAAAGCCAAACAAAAGGAAGAGGAAAAACTAAAATTGCAGCGTCAGTTAGAAGACGAGCGTTTGCAGGCGTATATGCAGCAGCAACAAGAACGTCAGCGACGACAAGCGGTGGAAGCAAGGCGCTTGATGCCGATTTATGGTGAGATAAAAAATGCCCTGCGTTATTGTTATTCTATTAATAAGTATGGTTATGAGTTAGGTTTAAAGCCGTTAAAAGATTTGATTGAGAACAATTTTATGAAGACGCTTGCGCAGCGAGAAAGTGATTTCTTCGATACGGTGCGGTTAAGTGTTGGCCGCTTCGCCAGTACCTTTCATGTGACCCGCGACGGACGGGTGGGGGTAGACTTTAGTCTTTATAGCAATATTAACCAATTCAAGTATTTTTATAGTAGCGATTTATTTGAGATAAAAGCGGATAGGTTATATGTTAAACAGACAGATACCTATTATGAGTTGTCTAAATTTAAGCGTGAAGAAAGGGCGCTAATAGAGGAGAGTATCGCAAACAGCCAACAAAATAAATTGGCTGTGTGGTCTAACCCTGAGGGTCTTGAGGATGCGTTAATTACTTATCAGGCAGATTTAAAAACACTGCCAGGTCATAATTTGGATCATGATAGATTCGATAAAAAAGATACAAGTGACTCACGTTTAGATAATGATACTTACTTAACCTGAATTCGACATAAGAAAGGATAAAAAAAGAAGTCCAACATGCTAAAGTAAGTTCACCACAAACACCTTTAACCAGGACTTCTTACATGGACAATCTTGTAGAACTTTACTGCCACATCGACGACTTTTGCAAAGCCTACACAGCCGAGCAACAGCAGAAAATGCTAAAACTAAAGAACAACAGCAGTAAAAAGCGACGCAACAAACCATGCAAAATAAGTTTAGCAGAAATCATCACCATCTTGGTACTATTTCATCAAATACGCTATCGAGAATTTAAAGCCTTTTACTATGGCTATGTCTGTCAATGGCTAAAAAATGCCTTTCCAAGACTACCAAGTTACAACAGAATGGTAGAGCTGATGGAAAAAGCCGTATATCCCATGTGTGACTACCTACAATTCTTAATGCAAGGCAACTGCACAGGGATTAGCTACATCGACTCAACCAGCCTAGCAGTTTGTGATAACCACCGTATCAAGCGCAACAAAGTCTTTGCCGATACAGCAGGACGAGGAAAAAGCAGTATGGGCTGGTTCTTTGGCTTTAAATTACACGCCATCATCAACCACCGAGGTGAACTCGTGAATCTTACCGTGACAGCGGGCAATGTTGATGACAGAAAGCCTGTCAAACAACTGTGCGAAAACCAAGTCTTTGGTAAACTGTTTGGCGATAAAGGCTACATTGATAAAAAGCTGACCGCTTGGCTAGACGAAAACTTGGATGTTGAACTGATTACCAACGTCAAAAAGAATATGAAAGCTAAAGACATTGCTTGGTTAGATAAGCGATTGCTTAAACGCCGTTTCTTGATTGAGACGGTGTTTGATGAGTTAAAGAATATTTGCCATATCGAGCATTCAAGGCATCGTAGCCATGTTGGGTTTATGAGTAATTTGGTGGCAGGGCTGATTGCTTATTGCCATGAGCCCAAGAAGCCGACACTTAAAAATGTGCTGATTGAACCTTTCGTCGCTAAGATTGCTTGTTAATTCAAAGCCTTAGAGTATGGCTTATGTCGAACTGGGGTTACTTAAGTCCGAGATGGGATGATGAGGGACCGGGTTTCTAAATAGGGTCTCATTCAAGAATAGGGATAATGAAACTTACCCTGTGTTTAATTGAGTGTTTGGCTGAAACAATGTTTGCCTTACTAATAATTATATATGACCATTAAGTGGGTGGGGGAAACTCGTCTTCTTGAAATAATGTTACCACAGAAACTTGTAGCGCTTCACTGATTTGATAAATTTTAGTTAGGGTAAGGTTGAATTCACCGCGTTCAATTTTCCCCATATAACTACGATCAATCTGGGCCAAGAGTGCAAGCTTCTCTTGAGAGATGCCTTTTTGCTTTCGAATGGTACGAATACGTTTACCAAATGCCACAATCTGCGGATGTTTACTAGTCACAAATGTCATCTCAAAAGTTGACATTTTTAACAACAGGTGTCTATAATTCCACGGCATATATACCGTATTTAAGGTATGCTGAATTAAATTTAGGGTTAGGAGTTATTGATGTCATTAAAGTTAGTCTTAAGTGTCTTGGCAAGTGCATGTATTACGGTTGCTTGCCAAAATAAACAGCCGGAGCAAACTAGCAATACCACAGCGGCAAGCGCCAATCTTGAGACACCCGATCCTAAATTCTCAGCCGCGGTAGCACAAACGACAGCCTCGCAGACGTTAACAAACCAACCCGCTTTGTCAGTTACATCAGCAAAGACGTTAGATTTAAGCCATGTACATGATATTAATCAAGATAGTGACTTAAGCTACCTAACTCCCTTATTTATCGCCCAAACCCCTCGGCAAATGATGGAGGAAGAAAAGCTAAGTCTCATATCTACAGAGTATGACAATGAAGCTGATACGTTTAAAAAACGTGAATTAGCCGTACAGCTGTTGCCAAAGGTGAGTCAACAGATTAAAACGTACCAAGGTACCTATCTTGCTAAAGTACCCATTATTAACGATCAAAAAATAGCTGATCAGTTTTTAAAACAACAAAATGACAAAAATTTATCGCCATTGTCGGTCAATGTGTTTGGTATTGATACAACAAGACCTTATGACTTTACCACTAAGACATTTGCCATGTCATGTGAGATGGATAAATTTCTTAGCCATGGTAAATATGGGGGGCTAGGGCCATTCTTCGGTAATAAACAGTCTATTCAATTGGATTTTCTACGGCATATTAATGACTCGACCCAATATATCGTGGCACCACCCCAAGAAAAATGTGAGTTGTTGGTTGACGATGAAGCCGTGGCTAAAAAAATTGAAGCAGCTCGTATCAATAATACATTGGGCGGCAGAGGTGAGCTATACGTACAAATTACCGCTGATGAAAATCAGTTAAAAGCCAAGCCGCTACAAGCTACCGTTTCCTATCTTGATACGCAGACGAATGAAACATTGGCTACCAAAACCTTTCATTGGTAGAAAATAAAGGGGACATTATGAAACTGAGCAATATGATTTTAATAGGCGCTGTAGTATCAGCATTGACAGGCTGCCAAGATCAGCCAAGAAGCAGCGAGTATTATCGGGCGAATCTTGAACAAGCTCAAAAAGACGAGCAAAAATGCCAACAAATGCGAGCATCCGGCAAGGAGCCAAATGCGGTATTAGCAAAAAATTGTCGCATTGCTCATGATATATTATTACGTCGGGCGAATGCAGGTGTAGCAGCGGCTATTAAAAATAGCTAATATCTGCCTAAAGGATAGCACAGAATTCAGAGAAAATAAGGCAGCAGGTCCATTTACTTGCTGCTAAATATTTGAGATTTAATCATTTTAACGAACATTAATTAGCGGGGTATTTATGTGATGATTTTAAGTTTTTAATTATCATATAAAATTATCAGTGGCTGAGTTTATTATTTTAATTTCTAAAAAATCGTTTAACATAGATTTTGGTTCAAATTCTGTGTTGACCGATTAAAAGTATATATCGGCAATCGTGATAGTAAGGTTGTGGTAGCAACTGTTATGATTGCCTTTGATTACTAGGTGGATGTTGCAGTCTAGCAAAATATATGACAATCCCTTGATGAAAAACAGGGTTTAGATGAATATAGCTATAAAGAATTTGGCTACCGTTTAAACAAGATTATCTAACAATAGGTTGGGCATCTTAAAAATCCAATGTTAGAACAAATTAAAGAATGTTGAGGCAGTAAGGTAAGCCTTAGAACAGCGTAAGGGAAATCAACATGAAACAGCAACCGAAAATTATAGTACCGAACAATAACAAATATACTCGACATCTCAAATTAACCGAGAAACAAGAACAAGAATTGATCGCTTACAATAAAGCAGGGGCAGAGTACTTTAAGAAAGCATTTCAACATCGAGCTAAAAAGCCAGCCACGTAATAGGCTAAACGCTCATGCAAGTGCTAAGCATTTACATCCCTTGATAGGATGCGTTTGAATTTGAATATTTAACATAATCAAAGTTGGGAGTAGTAAAAAACTTATGCTCAGTATAGTTTGTGACTTTTTTATGGATAATAAGTTATTACAGAAGGGTGGCTAAACGACTATTTCTTTAAAAGATGGATTTAGAAAAATTTTAAATGTAGAAACCCAAAACTATGTTTGGGTTTCTAATAAGAGATAAAATAATCAACAAAAATTATATTATACGATTTTACAAGCCTCCTCAAAAGCCAATCTTGGCAAGCGTGAATACTGTTTCTCTTTTTCACCGTAGCCTATATTAATTAATAGATTAGATTTCCACTGAGTACCTGCTAGGAAGGTGGCATCAACCACATTGATTTGAAAGCCAGACATCGGGCCTGTATCGAGTCCCAAGCTACGACAAGCCATAATCAAATAAGCCGCTTGCATCGAGCTGTTACGAAAGGCGGTCTCTTTTGCCATCTCGGGGCTAGAGGTAAACCATGATTTAGCATCGGTATGGGGGAATAGTTGAGGGAGTTTTTCGTAAAAAGATTCATCATAGGCGACAATCACAGTGACAGGGGCATTCATGGTTTTTTCAACATTCCCTGAAGACAGAGCAGGTTTTAATCTTTCTTTGGCTTCGGCAGATTTGACAAAGACAAAGCGAGCGGGCGAACAATTAGCCGATGTTGGACAGAGCTTTACCAAGTCATAAAGTTGTTGCAATATCTCATCTGAAACTGGTTTGTCTTGCCAATGGTTGAATGTTCTAGCTTGATGAAATAATTGATTTAAACTTTCATCGCTAAGACTTTGATTATATACAGACATTTTTTTATCCTTTTTCTATTTAGTTAGGTTAAAAGTTAACTAGATTAAAAATTTTAAAATCGTTTGATTCATCATTGTTGGTTGAGTGACGGTGCTAGCATGACCACCTGTCGCCATCAGGTTAAATTTGGCATGGGGCATATTTTGAGTCAGTGATAGGCCCCGTTGCCAAGGCACTAAGGTGTCATCGGCATTGCTTATCACTAAAGTTGGATGATTGACGGTTGCTGCGGTTGTTTTGGGTTGGTAGGCTTTTAAGGAGTTTAAGCGAGCCAGAACATTGGGTATGGGTGCGAATTTTACAATGGCTTGATTTTCTTGTTCGGTTAAAATTTGGGCATTTTCTGAAATCCACTGCGGTGGGTATAAAAAAATGGCTTGGGCCTTAACATATGCCTCAATACCTGTATGCTCAAGTAAACTTTGACGTAAATTAAAACGTTTTAGGGTATAAAAATCGAGTTCATCCCAAGGATTGAGCAGAACCAATTTTTCTAATAATTGAGGCGCTTGGGCTGCGACCTCTAATCCAATAAAAGCACCGAGTGCATGACCGACAAAATGACAACTGGATAAATTGTTACACTTTAAAATGTCAACAAGTTCAGTCGCTAAATCTTTGAGCTGATAGTTAGAAGACAATAACTCGCTATCTTGCTGCACGCCTTGTTGGTCATAACATAACACCTGAAAATGTTGGGTAAAAAAGTCAATTTGCGGTTGCCAAAAATTCGCATGACCGCCTAAACCAGAGCTAAAAACCAGCGTTTTTGTAATAGATTTATCGTTACAGGGAAAAATTTCTACTGTCATACATTCTTGCCTTTGTCCATTTTTAATGCCTAATCAACTAAAAATGAACTATTCAAGAATCATACCAATACTAACGTGGGTGAAAACACCTTTGCTAAGGGATTAAACTATCAACCAATAATTGAAAGCTGGTTTGTTTTGCCTCAGCGGTAAATTTTTTATTGGATAAAGTCTTACCCACGACGGCGTCAGTCTGCACAGCAAAATCCGCATAATGCTGGGTTACCGCCCAAATATGAAAAATAAGATGATAGGGAGAGACGGCTTTTAGTTTCCCTTGTTCTATCCATGTCTCGATGACCTGAACCTTTTGCTTAACCAGTTTTTTAAGTGGTCCTTTTAATACGTTCATCAAATGCGGGGCTCCCTGCATAATTTCTAGGGCATATAGCCTTGAAGATTCGGGGTTATTTTTGGATAGCTCATATTTGACGGCAATATAATTTTTCAAAGCCTCTTTTGGCTCTGCTTTGGTTTCCAGTCCAGCAAGTGGCGTTAACCATTCTGTCAACACATCTTCTAAAACGACAACATATAAATCTTCTTTATTATCAAAATAATACAATAAATTAGACTTTGACATATTGGCTTTTTTGGCAATCGTTTCAATGCGGGCTCCATTAAGCCCCAATTGAGAAAATTCGACCAAGGCAGCTTGCAAAATCTCTTTGCGTTTGAGGCTTGTTTTATCAGTTTCTGGATTGATTGCGTTTTTCATAACAATTGCCTTATTCGTTTAAATCTTAAGCTTTGTTTGCCGATTGATAACAACATTATCTGTTAAATTTCACCAAAAAATCACCTTTGACTTGCACCTGTTTGAAGCATATGCACAAATATGATGAATGAATTTGACCATTTGGTCAAATTTAAATTTTATAAAATTTATATAAAATATTGATTTTAATAGTATTAAATATTGGCACGCTAAATGCAATAGAGAAAATATGAGAAATTTTGATTTCATAATTTTTTTCATAACCCCAAAATTCATTTATACAAGCATTCTTAGAAGAAGGAAGGTAACAATATGAAAGTAGGTATCTTTTGTCCGATTGGTAACAACGGTTGGCTTATTTCAAAAAATGCACCACAGTACAAACCTACGTTTGAATTAAATAAAGAAATCGTACAACGTGCTGAACACTATGGCTTTGATTTTGCCCTGTCGATGATTAAATTGCGGGGCTTTGGTGGCGAAACCGAATTTTGGGATTATAACTTAGAAACCTTTACCTTGATGGCAGGTTTAGCCGCCGTCACCTCAAAAATAAAAATCTACGCAACTGCCGCAACGCTAGTCATGCCACCTGCGATTGTCGCTCGTATGGCGTCAACCATTGATTCGATTTCAAATGGACGTTTTGGTTTGAATGTGGTAACAGGTTGGCAAAAACCTGAATATAGCCAAATGGGTATGTGGCCAGGGGAGGAGTACTTTGGCAAACGCTATCAATATTTATCCGAGTATGTCCAAATTTTAAGACAACTGTTTGAAACAGGGCAGTCTGATTTTAAAGGCGAATTCTTTAACATGGATGATTGCCAAGTCAAACCCATGCCACAAGCGGACATGAAAATCATTTGTGCAGGTCAATCCGATGATGGTTTAGCCTTCTCAGCAAAATATGCCGATTACAACTTTGTGTTTGGTAAAGGCTTAAATACCCCAACTGCTTATGCACCCATTAACGACCGCTTAAAAGCCCAAACCGATAAAACAGGTCGTGATGTCTCGACTTATGTACTGTTTATGGTCATCGCCGATGAAACGGATGAAAAGGCTCAGGCTAAATGGCAAAGCTATAACGAAGGGGCAGATATGGAAGCAATTGCTTGGTTACAAGACCAAGGTAGCAAAGATAAGACTTCGGGCAGTGATACCAATATTCGCCACATGGCGTCAAGCGTGTCGCCTGTCAATATCAATATGGGTACGCTGATGGGTTCATACGAGAAAGTCGCCAGTATGCTCGATGCAATCGCTGAAATTAAAGGCACGGACGGTATTCTTTTGACTTTTGATGATTTTATCCAAGGCGTTGAGGACTTTGGTACTCGCATTCAACCTTTGATGAAAAGTCGCATTGATGTCGATAGTCCAATTGCTAGTCAAGTCAGCAAATCAGTGGCTTAAGGAGCAATAAAATGAATTCTGAATCTATCGTTTGTGCAAATTTTACTTCAGAAACTGCACCTGTGTTAAAAGCTGAGCCAGAGTCTATCAAACTAGATCCAGCCCAAACGGCTCTCATCATTGTCGATATGCAAAATGCTTATACCAGTATGGGTGGGTATTTGGACTTGGCAGGGTTTGATGTGTCTAAGACCACCCCTGTCGTTGCCCAAATTAAAAAAGCCATTGATATTGCTCATAAAGCAGGTATCCAAGTTATCTTTTTTCGTAATGGTTGGGATGAGAATTATGTGGAAGCAGGCGGTGAAGGCTCACCGAACTTTCATAAATCAAACGCCCTAAAAACCATGCGACAAAAACCAGAACTCAATGGCAAGCTGTTGGCAAAAGGTGGTTGGGACTATGATTTAATCGATGAGTTGTCGCCCAGTAAAGATGATATTGTTATTGATAAACCCCGTTATAGCGGTTTTTACAATACCAGTCTCGATAGCATGTTGCGTGTCCGTGGTATCCGTAATTTAATTTTTACAGGCATTGCCACCAACGTTTGTGTTGAATCCACCTTGCGAGACGGCTACTTTTTAGAGTATTTCGGCATTTTATTGGATGATGCGTGTTATCAAGCAGGCCCTCGTGAAGCCCATGACGCCACACTTTACAACGTCAAAACCTTTTTTGGTTGGGTGAGTAATGTCGCAAATATGGAATCCTGTTTTCCATAAAAAATAAATAAAATCAATTATTAACAAATAAACAACTCAATATAAGGAATTTTATCATGGCAAAAACAGTCATTATCCCAGAAGGCACTGGCAAACCATTAGCACCTTATGTACCTGCTACCAAAGCAGACAATATTGTGTATGTATCAGGGACGCTTGCGTTTGATGAAAACAATAACGTGGTGCATGTTAGTGATGCGGCAGCTCAAACCCGTCATGTATTAACCACGATTCAAAAAGTGATTGAAACAGCAGGCGGCACAATGGACGATGTGACTTTTAATTCTATTTTTGTAAAAGACTGGGCGGATTATGCAGCGGTTAATACGGTATATGCCGAATTTTTCCCAAATGACAAACCTGCTCGTTTTTGTATTCAATGTGGTTTAGTTAAACCTGATGCGTTAGTCGAAATCGCTTCTATTGCCCATGTTGGCTAAATAACTTTAATTAAAGGTGGCTTTGACCGAAGGTATTGTCAATTAATCATCTAGTGTAAAAAATTACCGCTTTAATCTTAACCCAAGCATAGCAATCACCCATTTCCATTTCTATGCTTGGTGTGCAGGGGAGATACCATGAATTCATTAAATATTGAAAAAGCTTTGGGTGGGACCGCTAGAATTAAGAGTGATTCAACCCAGTTATTAAAACCCAAACTGAATGAAACCCAGCAAAATTATCGTAATGCAATGAGTAATTTAGCGGCTGCGGTAAATATTATTACAACGGATGGTGCTGCTGGTAAGGCCGGATTTACCGCTTCTGCGGTATGTAGTGTGACCGATACGCCACCCACCTTGTTAGTGTGTCTGAATAAAAATGCCTCTGTTTATCAAACCTTTAAAAATAACAAAGTGTTGTGCGTGAATACCTTGGCGTTAGAACATAAAGAGTTGAGTAATCTGTTTGGTGGTAAAACGCCCATGCCAGAACGTTTTGCTCAAGGTAATTGGACGACCTTAACAACAGGCTCACCTGTACTTGAAGATGCTATTTTATCCTTTGACTGTGAAGTTAAAGCCATTAACACGGTCGGTACGCACGATATTTTCATCTGTGAAGTGGTGGATATTCGACATAAACCTGAATCGCAAAGCTTGGTTTATTTTAACCGAGATTATCATCAATTAAGTAAAGTCAATCATTAGCTACTTAACTCAAACATAGGGGGCAATATGGAAAATTGGTTTGTAAAATGGCGACCTTATCAAGGTAATATCGAGACGACACCTGTCAAGATTGATGAATATTTACCCATGGGTAAAAATATCATTTTAGGAGCTCAGCACGCTTTTGCTATGTTTGGTGCGACGATTCTTGCACCCTTGCTAATGGGGTTTGACCCAAGCTTAACCATGATGATAACCGGCTTTGGCACGATTTTGTTCTTTTTAATAACAGGCGGCCATGTACCTAGCTACTTGGGTTCAAGTTTTGCCTTTATTGGGGCGGTTGCTGCGGCAACAGGTTATAGTGGTACAGGGGCTAACCCAAATATTGAACTGGCATTGGGCGGTACCATCGTTTGTGGCATTTTATATGCCATTGTCGGTTTGATTGTTATGAAAACGGGTACAGATTGGATAGAGCGACTGATGCCACCTGTGGTGACGGGTGCGATTGTGATGATTATTGGCTTGAACTTAGCCCCTGTTACAATCAAGAGTGTGTCAGGCAGTAATTTTGATGCTTGGATGGCATTAGTGACCGTGCTTTGCATTAGCTCAGTAGCGGTATTTACCAAAGGTATGGTACGTCGACTGTTGCTATTGGTGGGTTTGGTAGTTTCTTATATTATTTACTTTTTGGTCGCCAATGTGATGGGACTCGGTAAACCCATTGACTTTGCACCAGTTGCCAATGCGGCTTGGTTTGGTTTACCAACTTTTCATCATCCTGTGTTTCAAACCAACGCTATTTTGATGATTGCCCCTGTGTTTATTATTTTGATTGCTGAAAATTTAGGGCATTTTAAAGCCGTTGGTGCAATGACAGGACAAAATATTTCACCTTACATGGGTCGAGCATTTTTAGCGGATGGGGTATGTACCACGCTTTCTGCCTCAATAGGCGGCACAGGTATGACCACTTATGCGGAAAATATTGGCGTTATGGCTGCCACCAAAATTTATTCTACCGTGGTATTCGTGATTGCAGGGGTGTTTGCTATTTTATTGGGCTTATCACCGAAATTTGGTAGCTTGATTAGCACGATTCCTGTGGCGATTTTAAGCGGTGCGTCGATTGTGGTATTTGGTTTGATTGTGATTGCAGGGGCAAGAATTTGGCTAAATGCCCATATCGATTTTAGTAAAAATAGCAATATGTTTGTCGCTGCCGTACCAATTATCATGGGTACAGGTAACTACTCACTACATATTGGTAGTTTTGATTTGGGCGGTATCGGTACCGCAACCTTTATTGCTATTTTGATGAATGTACTTTTCAGTTTTTCAAAAGAAGAGCCTGCTATCAATAGTACAAGTGATACCAAAAACATTGAATCGGCTAATTGGAATGCTGAACCAGCATTGAGTGTCACTAAAACTCACTAGGGGGCTTCTTGGAGTTATTCAATAAACAAAATAATTCATGATAAAAATAGGTATGAATAAAAACTTAAGGTAAGGCATTTGTTAATGCAATGTCTTACCCATAGATATACGATAAAGGTAATATAAAATGAACACGATTGATGAGATTATTCAAGATATTAAACAAGGAAAAATGGTTGTTATTTTGGATGATGAAGACAGGGAAAATGAAGGCGATTTGGTGATGGCGGCATCTTGTGTCAGACCAGAGGATATTAACTTTATGATTACTCACGCTCGAGGACTTGTGTGCTTGACCTTAACCCCTGAACAATGTTCTAAATTAAACTTACCTTTGATGTGCCGAAATAATCAGTCGCAATTTAGTACCAATTTTACGGTTTCGATTGAAGCTGCCAAAGGCATAACCACTGGTATTTCTGCTCTTGATAGAGCAAAAACCATTCAAGCAGCCGTCTCACCCAATGCAAAAGCAACAGATGTGGTGAGTCCAGGTCATATTTTCCCTATCATGGCAAAACCCAATGGTGTACTGCAACGTAATGGGCATACCGAAGCAGGCTGTGATTTAGCAAGATTGGCTGGATTACACCCATCTGCCGTCATCGTTGAAATCATTAAACCTAATGGTGAAATGGCTCGGCGTGACGATTTGATAGCATTTGCCAAAAAACACGATTTGAAAATAGGCACGATAGCTGATTTGGTTAAGTATCGTAAACGTGATGAAATAAGTACGTTTAGTCATAAGCAAACAAATATGACTCACTATGCAGGTAGTCGCCTTTATTGTTAATTCAATATTATTTTATAGAAGTTAGGTTTGCTATTTTTAACCCTGAAATACCTAATAGAGTGCTGGTGCAATTAAAACAAGTGAGAGTAAAAATGAATATTTTAGTGACAGGCGTAACGTCAGGGTTTGGTAAAGCGATTGCTGAATTACTTATTTCAAAAGGTAATACTGTTATCGGAACGGGCAGACGCCAAGAAAAACTGGAGAAACTTAAAGCCCAATTTTCTACACAAGGGCAAGGTGATAAATTCATTCCAATGAACTTTGACATATCCGATTTAGCCACAACAAAAACTGCTTTACAAAGCCTGCCAAAAGATTTTCTCGCCAATATTGATGTACTTATTAATAATGCAGGACTTGCTTTAGGATTAGAGCCAGCAGACAAAGCGAATTTTAATGATTGGCAAAGAATGATTAATACCAACGTATTGGGATTGGTTCATCTTACCCATGAGATTCTCCCCTTTATGACCGCTAAAAACAGCGGATATGTTATTAATATCGGTTCAACAGCAGGTAATCATCCCTATTTTGGGGCAAACGTGTATGGAGCGACCAAGGCATTTGTTCGACAGTTTAGTTTAAATTTACGGGCCGATCTAGTGGGCAAAAAAGTACGTGTCACTAACTTAGAGCCTGGACTATGTGGTGGTACAGAATTTAGTAATGTCCGTTTTAAAGATGATTATGATAAAGCATCTGCTGTGTATGAAGGTGTGGAGTATATCCAACCAACTGACATTGCCAATATTGTAGCATGGCTGGTTGAACAACCTGAGCATCTAAATGTCAACGAATTAGAACTTATGCCTACTGCTCAGACCTTCGCAGGGTTGACTGTGACCCCTGCCGTCAAATCCGTACAGTTAAACTTGGGAGATTTTAGTTACGCAGCTTGACGATAATAATCAAACCACACCTGTCTTGGCGATTTATAGGCCAAACCCTTTTGAATCCTCGTTTGGTTGTAGTACAGCTCAATATAGCCAATGATATCGCTGATGGCTGTAAATCTTGTCTTATAGTCTTGGTGATATACTAATTCATTCTTTAATACGCCCCAGAAACTTTCTATTGGAGCGTTATCAAAGCAGTTGCCACGACCACTCATCGAGCCTGTAAACTGATGCTGTTTGATAATCTTGTGGTAGGCATGGCTACAGTACTGACTGCCTCTGTCAGAGTGAACTATTAGCTCGTTGCTGGGCCGTTTGTTCTTGATGGCCATGTTCAATGCACGGCATACTAGATCAGCGGTCATACGTTTGTTAATGGCATAGCCAACCAGCTCTTTAGTGTATAAGTCTTTAACCCCTGCTAAGTACAGCCAACCCTCATTTGTCCAGATATAGGTAATGTCACTGACCCAAGACTCATTAGGACGCTTAGCATCAAACTGCTGATCCAACACGTTTGGATAAACCATTTTATTATGGTTTGAGTCTGTAGTGACTTTAAAGCGTTTATGGCGACGGCATTTGATGCCATGTTCTTCTTTGATACGTCTGACCATGTACAAGCTAATATCATGGCCTTGCTCTATGAGCTTTGCATGCAGTCGATCAGCACCATAGCGCTCACGAGTTTCACTGTGAGCAGCCCTAACCAGTAGCTCAGACTGATTACGATGTATCTGTTGGTCACTGATATCACGACTCAGCCAGTCGTAATAACTTGATGGCTTAACACTTAGCACACGGCACATAGTGGTGATGCTAAAGAAGTGCTGGTTATCTTTGATAAAGGCGTACCTGACTAACTGTGCTTTGCAAAGTACGCCGTGGCCTTTTTTAGGATCTCTCGCTCCTCTTCGGCAACTTTAAGTTGTCGCTTGAGCTGCTTTATTTCTTGGAGAGCCGTCATAAGATCAGGATCGTATTGATCTGTTCCTGCAAGTTTGCCTTGGTTAGCTTTGTTGTTCCAGTTCGATAAGGTTTGCATGGCGATACCAAGCTGCTTTGCGGTCGCTGAAATATTGCCGTTGTTGTCTGATATCTTCTTGACGGCTTCGGCTTTGAATTCTTCACTATAAGTTCTAATTTTCTTGACCATGATAAACTCCGATTAATACGCTTAGTTTACCAAGTTTACTTGTACGGTTTCTTCAGCATAGCTCACTGTTGTTAAAGATTTATGAGTCAATAGAATCCTCAGTATTGAAGATAATTTAAAAGAACAACACCGATAATGGAATTTAATAAACTTTACTTTATAAATAGTTAAATGCTTGTGAGATTAAAGTTTGACAGGCATTTAATTTTTGAAATTTAGAATTTTTCTTTTGTAAATATTTGGTTTTAAATAAATTATTTAACATAAAATAAATTGGGCGAAATTAAAGTTATAATTTGTAGTAATTCAGACTTCATCTGACAGTTACCCATAAAAAAGACATCGGCTGTCAGATTAAATTTGAGCTAAATTTTTTTGAGCCCAAACTGCCTTACCATCAAGTAACGTTTGCATCGGGGTACGTCCACAACACATTTTTCCTTGATGAGTGCGCTCATTATTGTAGAAATTTAACCAAATGTCTAGGTCAGACTGCAACTGCTCAAGCGAACTATACAGATTTTTTCTAAACGTCACTTGGTAAAACTCCTGCAAAATCGTTTTATGAAACCGCTCGCAAATACCATTGGTTTGGGGTGAGCGAGCTTTCGTCTTGGTATGCTCGATATCATTAATGGCTAAATACAGTTCATAATCATGGTTTTCTACCTTACCACAATACTCTGTGCCTCTATCGGTTAAAATTCTCAGCATTGGCAAATCATGCTCTTGATAGAACGGTAATACCTTATCGTTAAGTATATCGGCTGAAGTAATTGGGGTTTTGGTGGTATATAGCTTGCAATGAGCCACCTTGCTATAAGTATCTACGAAGGTCTGCTGATAAATGCGTCCTACGCCTTTTAAATTACCCACATAGAAGGTATCTTGCGAGCCAAGATAGCCAGGATGAGCGGTTTCGATTTCACCACAGGCAATGTCATCTTCTTTTTTCTTCTCAAGGGCGACAACTTGTGATTCGGTGAGAATGATGCCATCAGTAGCTACTTTGTCTTCTAGGGCTTTGAGACGTTTTCTGAAGTTCTCTAGGTCATTGCGTAGCCAGATTGAACGAACGCCACTGGGTGAGACGAATACACCAAGTTTGCGTAATTCATTGGATGCTCTGACTTGTCCATATGCTGGGTAATCAATGGCATACTTGATGACAGCGTCTTCGGTGGCTTCATCCACTCGGTTTTTAAGATTGGGTACTCGTCTTGAACGGTTGATTAGGGCATCGACACCGCCTTGCTCCGCCATTTCTTGGTAACGGTAGAAGGTATCTCGTGATACGCCCATGACTTTGCAGGCTTTGGATACATTTTGCAGTTCTTCGGCTAAATTGAGCAAGCCTACTTTATGTTCGATGATGGAATTGTTAGTATGGTACATGAGAAAGTTACTCCATTGGGTTCGAGTTTAGACACCTTTATCCTATATGGGTAACTTTCTTTTTTCAATTAAGATTGTCAGATTAGGTCTGGACTAATACATATAATTGGAGCTTGTTTAATACTTTCAAATAGGCCTGTATTACTACTGTTTATTTTCATCAATACAAAGATTGTTAATAAAATCATTTAATTTTTCTAAGGTTGTATATACTGCACCAGTTCCGCCATAAATACTTTTAAGACCATACCAATTGTTTAGTAATTTTTTCTTTAATAAATTAGCTTGTTCTCTACTATTACAATGTATAGCAAATAAACAATCAGAAATCACTACTTTGGCTCCTTGGGGTAGATAACATACTTTTTTCTTATCAAAATTTCCTACTCTAGGAATTAATATTGCAGGACCGCTAATTATATGACTACTATCTACTAACTCATTCTCGTTATAGGTTAATCTCGAATTTTTAAGGTTTGTAGTATGGATTAATGGATAACCATGCTCATTAAATGCGGAAATCTTATTATGAATTTGAAATTTACCTCTGAAAATCTTAAACCTATTAGTGTTAACTGTAAATGTTGGATTTTTCATTCCATAAGTTTTTAACTTCGATGGCTTATTTATAATTTTTAAAATGAATATATTCGGTGTAGCATTAATAAATTTAGCCTTTTCATTAATCTTAATAATTTCTACATCGTAATGCTCGAATAAGTAACTCATTCCTTTTTCATCACGTTTGCTATATATGCAACCTTCAGGAAGAATTGCTAACAAAACACCGTTTTTTTTTAAAAATTTTAAAGAATGATAAACAAATTGTAGGGCAGTGCCTGATTTAATCTCAATAGAACATCCTTCCCATTTTTTATATTTTTTATCTTTTTGGCTAAAAGGAGGATTGATTAAAATCAAGTCAATTCTATTGAGGTATAATTGAAGTTCTGAATTAATAATGGAATCATAGTCCAAAAAATTAAAATTTGTACAATTCCAATTCAAATTGCACTCTTGTATTGCTTGAATTGATTCCAAGCATAAATCATTTGCAACAAATTTGGAAGCTGACCACTTATTCTTAGCTTTTTCCAAAAGAATTCCTTTGCCAACTGCAAAATCAGCAATAATATTAGGATTAAAATTTGAAGGAACTTTTGAAATCAATAAGGTAGCAATATTGTCTTCAGTGTAGAATTTATCAGTCATTGAGGGGAGATTTTTCTTCTTGGATTATTACGATTGGGATTTGCTTTTACAATTGATGAAATATAGTATACATGAAGTCTTGAAGTACCTTCAGAACGACCACGTTTTCTTATTGGATGATCATATATTATTTCAACCTCTGGATGATTCAAAGAAAACATGATTGCAGCAAGAGCATGAGGTTTTGTACCAATAAGTGCTATTTTTAAAGATTTACCTTTATTTTCCCTAAAAATTCTATCTATTTTATAGTAGCATCTAAAGGGACAATCACTGGCTGCATAATTGATACCTTGCCATGCTTTACTAATTAGAGAAGACATATTATTTTTCAATGTTTCAAATACATACCAAGGTTGAAATCCAGGCAACCCAATAAGGGGATAAATATTGTCCTGATTAGGTTCCAATTCTTCAAGTAAATACTTGAAACGTTGTCCTTCAAAACCTAATAATGGTATTAATATAAAATCCTTTGCAGGAGAGCTTAAAGTAGAAAAACCTGGAATTGGAGCTAAACCACCAATCTTTTCACTTAAATCATAAATCTGACCAGGATATCGGTTTTCACCTAAATTATAATCTTGGGGCTCTACATATACAGCACAAACCTCAAGATTTTTATCGACAGCAGATTTTATTAATCCTGCCCATGCTGAGTGTGATAATCCCGTTATATCAATATACACTTTGATTTTTTCTGGATGACCATCCCAAATAGTGGCAAGTTCTCTTGAGTTTCTTAAGGAAATTTCTGTATCATTTATTTTGATAATATTACTATTATCACAGATATCAGTTACCTTAATAGTTTGGATTGCTTTTAGCTGCCCCCAGTCATTGATATGATGACTTCTCTGCTCATCTGTCTCCCCATATATATAAATCGAATTATCTGTTGGATAAAACTCATTACTACACTCGTAAGTTTCTGTGAATACTGGTAAAGGTCTTCTATCATCCATAAAATTCTCCAAATAATTGAAGTTGGTCTGGCATAGAGGATTCATCTTCAGTTCTATTGTTTTGATTCAGAATTTTTTTAATACCTTCTGTGGGACTTTCAACTAGTTGTATAAAGCTACTAGAGGATAGAGACATTTTTCTTTTTTTTCTGTAGGAAATTACAAAAAATGCTGAATAGATTGGATGAATCATGAAATCATAGTCTCTGATACTAGTCTCAGCTTGAAGCTTACTGCCAATTGATCTAGTTAACGCAAGATGCATTACAGATTGAGTTAATAGCTTATCAACCTTCTCAAACAATGCAGGATCGTCACGCTCTTTACTAATCTCAAATTGATTTAATTCGGGAGCATGACCACTTGATTGGGAAGCAAAAACTTGAAAAACTCTTCCTAAACTTAATAACAATTTCTTTAGTTTAGCACCTTCTACCGTAAGTCCTTCAATTTCTGAAAGGTTCTTTATACCTACTTTGATAGCCGCATTAGTTTGTTGAGAAGGCGATATCTGAATATCAGTTCTTTCATCACAACTCGAAACTTCAGCAGTATCAGATAAAAACTCTTGTAGGGTAGTATTAACTAATTCCAATAAATATCTTATATTATTACCAGACATTGCAACATAAGTATCCCATCCACAATAATATTTCCTGATCCCAGGTTTCCCCTGCTTTATCGCAAAAAGTGATGCGTAAAAATAATTATTTAACTTGTTTTTCCATGCTGCATCGTTATTTTCGAAACTTAACAAAAGTTTTGAAATATTCAATTTGTCATTTTGACTTAGATACTTAATAAAGTATTTATGTGGAATACTGGCTGAGTTGTATATTTTTTTATCTTCATTTGAGAGCAATTGCTCAAATTCAATGAGTGACTTAGTATCTTTTCCTATTAATAGCTCAGCTTCTTCAGAAGATGACAAGGATTTTAATATATTGGAAATTTGAAACGTACTATCTGATTTATAATGTTGATTCAATCTTGAATTAATTACATTTGTTGCAAATCCTTTAAAATTATCTGAAAATATTTCATTCAAATCAATTTTTTCGTAGTCAGCTGGCGACCTTAAGTGTTCATTTGCGTTTAGAGTTTCTTTTTGCCTGTAACCTAATTCTCTTACTCCTATTTTAAATGTATAGTAATCATTACCATGCTTAATCATTGTATTAAGAACTTTTTGTTGATAATCTTCAAAATTCTCGAATTCATCTATTATGAAATAGAATTGTTTACCTTTAAGATTCTGTAGGGACAAAATTTCTTTAGCTAATATATCAATTGGTACACCTAAAAGAGTTAGGAGCTTCCGTCCTTCCTCTATATCACTATTCAAGGCATTTTCAAATTCAATTAATAGGATTTCTACTTCTTCATGCAATTGACTTATGTCGTTAATTTCTTGAGATAAGCGCCAAGATGTTAGAATTTTACGCCACTGTTTAGTATTTAATGTAATCTTAGTACTTGTAATTTGTTCATACCATTCACAAAATTTTAAAAGCTCTAAACAAAAAATTAAATTAATATAATGAGAAAAATATTTTACCCATAGTTCTTCTGAAAGCTCACTACCTTTAAAGGCTGTAACTCTATTAGTATTTACTCTATAGTACATACCATAGAAGGACCATTCATCAATAGATTTATCTTTTCCCTTCTCTGTAAGTGCAAACTGACCTTCATATGACAAGCCTTTCAGTACAGTTGTTTTACCTGTTCCTCGTCCCCCTATTAGGACACATGGTCTTGATGTCTTTAAACTGTCAAAATAGCCTGGTTCGCTAAAATATTCAAATATATCTTTATTTAACCATTCTGCTTTATACAATCCAAGTAACTCTTGTGCTTTCTTCAAATCATCGAGTTTGCTCATAATTGTTCCTATTTAATAAGGGGCTTCCAATCTTCGCTACTAAAATAAAATATTGGGAGAGTTGCATCGGGACAACTATGATTTATGGCTAATGCTAATCCTAATCCATGAAATCCATTCCAACTTACATCTTTGGTGCCATTTCCATGGTCGATAACTTGACCATTAGTCATAGGTATTCCTATGCGTCTACTTATTTCTTGAATTTTTGAAATTCCATCAAAATCAATATCTTTCCAAATGTATGAATTCGTATCAAGTGCAGAAGTTGTATTATCTAACACATGACAAGTAACTATTTGAACACCTGTACAATTATTAGTTATATTTGTATATCCTAACTTAGTAGCAAAAATTGGAATATAAAAAAAATTTGAAGGAGTTTTTCCCTCAAAGTTGGAAAAAGATAAATTTTTAAACCATCTTCGATGCCAAAAATCTACAAATTGATTGCCAGAACCAACGAAGTCATCGACAAAAATGAAGTTATTGAGCCTTTCAGGCTGTTGTTCCAAAACCTCTAAAGCTTTTTCTGGAGTCAATAATTGACTCTCATCATACCCTAGTAGGTTTCTAGACCATCGACTAAATGTATACCCACTATCAGCATCACTTGGTTCTTCACCTGTCACTCTTACAATATAGGAATTATTTAGAAAATTATTCCACTGTTGTACACATTCTTCGAAATTTGATTTGTCTGTTAAAATATATTTTGATAAAGATTGAAAATTACTTTTAAACATTTCCTCAGTCATTATTTGTGAAAAATATAGAAAATTTTTTAAAAGTCGTCTTGCAAGTTTTTGTTCATCAGGCTGGAAATTTCCTATCCAGCCGATTGGATCAAGTTTCATTTTAGGTGGCCATATACCAATATTTACAAGGTTCAATAATTCCTCATCGAGCTGAATTTGATTTTCTATATCTTTAGTCATGGTTAACAAATACTTGATTTCACAGATTTATATTTAATTTCTAAATTTTTGTAAATATATTCTTCAAGGGTATCTAAGTTATTATCATTAAAATCTAAAACTATCTGTGTTAAATGACAATTATCTTCTTTACCGCCCCATATTTTTGTATAAGTGCCTGATTTGTAACCATTATTTTGCCTAAATTTATTTAGTACATTTTTCGCAATATACAATAAGGTTAGTCGATCAAAATCTAAGTTTAAACTATTGGCAAGAACAAAAAAACTTTTAATATCGAATGTCTTTTTAATCAATATGCTTTCACTAAAGTTTTCAACATTTTTTAAAACTTCTTTTTTATCAATTTCATTTCTTTCATGCTTAAGGGTGTTTTGATAAATCGATTCTACATCTTTCAAAATTGCAATTGATTCTACTCCTTTCTGAAGAATATCGCTTAGACCAAAATGCCATATATCGACTAATTCCATTTCAGCTTGATTGATATCAAGCTCTTGTTTACTCCACCATTTCCAACCTATATGATCCATTAATTCGGCACATTCAGTCCACATGGCTCTATACCAAGGATTATTCTCATTACGCCAATGGTTATTTACAGTTGTATTCATGCTATCTTGCATAGTTAGCATTTTTTCAATATTGTTAAGATTTAAGTGCTTCACTTTTAATATCCTTTATTGTTTATAAAAATATTGTAAGATTATAGTATAAAATTGATGAATTAATGGGAAACTGATATTATTTAACTTAGGACCAAATTCTAATCTATAGTATAAATTTTCCGGTATTTATCTATGCTAGTTAGAATATCTTGAACATTCTGAATTAATTCTGATCCCATACGTAGATATTCTTGATTACGATCATCCTTTAAAAAGCTTAGAGTAGCGTAATAATAGGGTTTCAAGATATCTTTCAAGTCAAATTGGTCAAAAAGATTATACGCCATCTCGTATTGTTCTTTTACCAACAACATATGAATGAAATCATCAAAAAACACTTCTTTCAACAAACTTACTTCCGATTCATTAATACCAAGAAATTCTTCATCGAATAAGTTTTGTTCCGCAATTTCTTGTAATACTTTAGCGACTGATTCGAAACGTTCATCCCAAATGCACAGTGTCCAATAAATGGATATTAGAGGTAGAATATTGGGAGAGATATCATCTGGCATTTGCAAAAGACTGACTTCTATCATTTTTAAAGCGACTTGCTTATAACCTACCAAGTTTTTTTTATAAATTGCCGTATAGAGATGGAGAATTTCAAATAATCCTGCATTTGACTGAGTTAAAACTCGAGATAGTATTTTTGAAGGGTCAAAAAGTTTTGATTTTATTTGATACAGCACATGATAATATTCAAGGTAATCTTTTAAAGATATTTCGTGAATATGAGCTTCAATAAAATCCGCGATGATTTTGTCTTCTGCACTCCCAACAAATTTTAAAAAATCTTTCTTAATTTGTGGTTGATGACTGTCAAGCGAAATAGATGGGCGATTAAGACGATTATCATACTCGATCTTCATAGCCGCACGAATATCTGGATCAATTTTCTCAGAAGCTAGAAATGCGTTTACCAATAAATCCTGAACTGTATTATCTTTATCTAACAGTTTTAATAATGCTTCTACCAACTTAATTGATAACTCTTTCTCGTTATACCAGATTTCTAAAAACTTGGTTAACCATAACACCCGCCGCTTATCTTGTTTTGCCCCATACCGCATTAGGTACCAGATATTAAAAAAACGCTCTTGCACTCGGTATAAATGATTACGAGTATTAGTGGGAACTTTTTCAATAACCCAACGTTTCTGCAACTCAACGAGCTGGGCAGAAACTGTTTTGCTTGGCAATCGCGTCTGCTGAGCAATCTCTTTAGCACTCATTGCATCCCAATTCATGGCAATATGATGCACAATAACCTGCTGTTGCTTTGACAAGTCATCCATTCGATGCTTATAGAGCGGCGTGGTTTTATCGATGGTTTCTTCAAGGTAGGCAAAACTGCTGTCTTTATCTCCTTCCATGATGATTTGAAATAATAAGACCAGCGTTCTTGGAACACCATCAACTAAACGCCGTATGGCTTCAAGCCGTTCTGGGTGCTCTTGGATAATAGTTTGAATTTTATTGACGGCTAAATCACCAAATTGTTTGGCCAAAGTAATAAACAGCTGATGCATTTCTGATTCAGAAATAGCTTTTAGACTTATTAACTTAAAAAATTGATAAAAAGGTGCTGTGCCATCAAAGTGAGCATCTAAAATTATGGATGAGCCACCAACTAATCTTACTTCAGAATGTAAGCTTAGAATTTCTCGCAACTGAGCATTTTCAGATGGATTAAACGAAGCAAAGAGTTCCGCTAAGTTATCTACTAGTAATAATAGCTTATGTTGGTGTTGTTGTAAGCTTTTTCTAATGAGAGGCCAAGCTTGACCTTCTTGGTCTGCCTCTAGGTTTTGGAGCGTGTTATATAGGTGTTTATACCACTGATTATCTGTTTGATTGAGCTTTTCAGCTACTTTCAGCCAAAAGGTAAATAACGAGAAAACACCATATTCCTCTTCATTAAATAAGATAGGAATCAGCCATTGATTTAGCTTGGCATCATCATTCACTGCGTAATACAGCCTTGTTAACAGTGTGGTCTTCCCTGCTCCTCTAATGCCTTGAATTAAATAGTGGGTTGCAGGATGCTCCATGGTATGGGTTTTAATATCCTGCCAGATTTTTTCATATTCTTTGGTACGAAGCGTAAACTGGGCTTTTAACTGTTCTTCACCGATATTCTGGGTGTTATACAGCAAAATAGAAGTGTTTGCAGAGGGTTGAATATTAGTTTCCATAGCGTTGCCACCATCGTTTTAATAGCGGTGAGGTAAAGCGATAGCGAGAGCTGTTTTCAATAAACTCCTGAAATAAATACCCTTCTGTTTGCAAGGCGTTTATGACATAGTTAAAACTGACACTATCTCTAAAGTCTGCATGTTGGCTTAGATTAAATGCTTCGGCATGGCTAAGGGTTTGCTCTTGCTGACTAACCAATTGTAGTAGTTTCAATGCAAATTGCTTTTCTAGCGGCTCTAATCGATTTAAGCGTTCCCGCCAATGCGAGAATTTGGTCGTATTTTCCTGGGCAAATAGACGATTAATACTATCCAAAACCTGCTGGTTATCTATTCGATTAAAATCAATGTCATCATCAATCATTTGATCGCAGACCAAGCTTAGGTAGTACGGCATATTCCAGCCTATCTGATCAATCATGAGCTGTTTGATTGAAGTTGGCAGTTGCACTGATATTCGTTGGTTTTTCAAATAAAAGTCGATAAAGTTATAGGCTTCTTCGTCTGTTAATGGAGAAATACCCACTTCAGTTAGCATGTTAATGAGATTGCTTAGACTCAGCTTCTTAGCCAAGGTATCAAGTCCAATTGAACCGGTAAAAATAAATTGAATGTGGCGACTGAATTCTATGTCTTGGCATAGTTCACGAATACTAGCTAAAAATGCCTTTGCCGCCCCTACCCCAGCTTGTTCATAGATAGTCAAAAGAACGTCAGGGAACTCATCGACGGCTAAGATGATTTTGATATCACGACCTTTTAAGGCTTCTAATAAAACTTGGCGAATCGTTTTTTGAGTAAGGGGTACCGGTTGTTTTTTGATATCAGTGGCAATTTTTACGCCAACAAATTCAAATGAGAAATTGACCGCCAGCTTACCTAAACTGTCCCTGAATTGCCTATTAAATAGTCTGTCTTGGTTAATAAACTCAGATTGATTAATATCTAACAGCAGCTTTTCGTAAAACTTTTGCTCACTATCACAAGCTTGAACATAACTGTAGATGACAGTATAGCCATCTCTAGGGTGATCCTTTAGAAATTGGATCATGGAAGATTTGCCAACTCGACGAGGGGCTAATAGTAATAAATGATTACCACCTTCAATTTTACGCCAAATTTTGTTTTCATCTTTAGGTCTAGGAAAATAGTTTTCTTTATAGACAATATTACCCGTCGTCATCATTTTCTCTTTTAACTATAATTTTATAGTTATATTATTTAACTATGAATCTATAGTCAATATTTTTAACTATAATTTTATAGTTAAATTAGTCTCTATGATTAAGAAAAGGTAAAATTCTGAAGGACTGTTAATTTTGGGATATTATTGATAGGATTTTATTTAAATAAATAATACGGGCTTTTATTGAAAGCCAAATGCGATAAAACCGCTGACATCTCAGCGGTTTCCATTTTCAACAATAACAAGAGATATTATTGATGACTCACACTATAAACACTATTGCTTACCCTTTTGGCAATAAATAACATAATTGAGTCTTACTTGTTACTCTCTTTAATCTGACTAATTGATGCCTCATCAAGTTTAACATCATCTTTAGTGATTGGCGTTGTTTCAATCACTTGTTCTGGTACGAATCGTACTTGCAGTTTAGCTTGTGGGCGACTTGGAAAGCGAGCCTTAGATAATGCAATAATTTTTTGTTCCATTGATTGGATATCACTATGTTTCGGTGGCGTTAAACCTTGCAATAACACCCGAATAAGATAGGGTTTAGTTATATCACTGGTCGATGGTTTTGCGGTTTTATCTGCCACATCATAGCTAATACTCACCACATAATTTGGCTGATTCGCAATAGACTGTTTAACGATCTCATTGACCGCGACTTCATAACTTTGCTGTTTAAGTTTCTGCTGAAAATTCAAGGTTAAATAGATACTGATCCCAATCAACAGCATCAAGGATATGGCGTTACGACGAATAAATAGCAAGCTTTGCTGCCATTTAGAATCCTTAACTTTCTCATCTTCTGCCGCATCGGTATCCAGTCTGCGAAACCCTGCTACCCACAGTACAAGTGCATTGGTAAACTGAATCGCTAAGATATTGGTTAGCGTCAAAATCAATGCCCCTAATGCCAAATCGTATTTACCATTTGCTAACAATATGCCGCTAGCGGTCAGCGGTGGCACCAAAGCGGTCGCCACTGCTACTCCTACTACGGCAACAGATAAATTGCGAGAAATCGTGGCATACGCACCGGCAGTACCACCTGCAAGAGCCACCATTACATCCATAGTATTGGGGGCGGTACGGGCGATGATTTCTTGGCTTTGTGACTGTTCTGGGTAAAGCCAACCCAATATCATACCAATCGCATATATCAGCACACCGCCTGAAAATAACGTCAGTAAGGATTTTTTGAGTAAGGCAAAACGCGCATCGATAATGGCTAGCGCAATACCGCTGATAGGTCCAATCAGCATCGCCACTAGCATTGCACCAATCACAACCGCAGGGGAGTTGGCCAATAAACCAAAACCAGCAATGATTGCCGCCAGTCCATTTAACAAATAAAATGCCCGTGTGGGTAATGCCCCCGATTCGATATTGATACGCACTTGACGATAATCAATGGTTTGTTCGCTATTTTTTTTAGCAAGATACTGTTTAAAGGCTTCGTACTGAGCTTCTTGCTGTTCTTCTAACTGCTTTTGTACAGTTTGATGAATATTCTTGTCGATCATCTCAAAGGTTAACGTTTTATTTGGTTCATTTGAGGCGTCAATATTATGAGTTTGATGCTTAGCATTTAAATGAGGTTCTGTGGTCGATTTCCTGTCAGTTTTATCGCTATCTTCCTCTTCATTGGCATTACTACTAAGCTGCTCATTTACCGCTTGGGCAACAGCTTCGATAGTTTTCTCATCAAATCCTTGATCGGTTAAATTTTCAATATCCTCTTGCGTCAGTGCAAGGGCGTCGGTAACTTCTACTGATGCCTTGTCGGGGACAACTGAGGTTTTATACAAGCTAAAAGATTGATCAACTAGTTTAGGATTATCTTTTATTTTGGTAAACGTTAATGTGCTTAAATCCATCATAATAATTTTACTTGATTAAAGGACAAGGTTAGTTTTTTATATCTGAACTATTTTCTATTTTTACCAATAATGGATGGTTGGTATCCAATGTAGTAACCGGAAAAGGAATGGATATATTCGCTTTTTCCAATGCCTCCTTAACCAAAATAATAACTTCATTAATAGAAGCTACTCGATTAGTCTGTGTACCATCATCGATAAACCAACGCACCCTTAAAACCACGCTGCTATCTGCTAACGCTGTAGCAATTACAGACGGTTCTGCCAGTTTCGATACCGTTGGCGCTGCCTTTAACACACTTAAAATCACTCGTTGAGCATCAATGATGTTGTTTTCATACCCGATGCCTACATCGAATTCTAGACGGCGTTGTGAATAGGCAGTATTGACGGTCATAGTACTGGTATAAAGTTGAGAATTAGGAATTACGACTTTTCTGCCGTCATAGGTGCGGATTGTGGTTGCACGTATTTGAATATCTTCGACCGTGCCTTCAAAATTGCCCGAAATAATTTGGTCGCCAATACGAAATGGCTCTGATAATAATAACAATATGCCTGATAATAGATTTTGGAAGATGTCTTTAAAAGCAAAACCAATCGCAACCGACCCTATCCCTAATGCACCAATGAGTTTACCCGGTGTAAAGCTCGGTACCGCGATAATCATGGCGACCATAAAGCCTAAAAATAAAATAAGTGCACTACCCACCCGCCTAAAGACTGTAACTAAATTTTGATGGTGTTTACGACTCCCTAGTATTCTAGTGACCGCTTTTTTAAAAAAAATCGACAACACCCAAAATATTACAAACACAAGTGAAGCAACTATCAAATATGGAATGCGGCTTATCATCTGCTGCAATAGATGATTCGCTGATGTCATAATGGTTTGGTATTCATTCACTTTGTCGCCTAGCATATCCGCTTGGCTCACCATACTGACATAGGTAGGCAAATAATCAATAAAAGATAGGATTAATTCAAACATATTGATACCTTTATAGCACCTTTAGCTGACTGGCTGTCACACTTTTTGCCACTCGGCCAATCGTCAAACCTTGAATTAAAATGGAAAATACCACAATGGCATAAGTTAGCGTTAGCAGTAAGTCCCGCTCGGCACCGGCAGGCAATTGTAATACTAATGCCACTGAAATACCGCCTCGCAGTCCACCCCAAGTCAATACTTTCCAAGCACCTTTGGGCAAACCTAAATATTTTTGTAGATTAAACGTTACACCGCCAACAACCATTAAACGAGCGAGTAAACCAATAGCTACCGCTAATATCGCCGCTATTAGCAAATTGCTATTCAAACTCACCATCACAATTTCAAGACCAATCAATACAAACAAAATGGCATTTAAAATCTCATCAACGAGTTCCCAAAACAAATCCACATAGTGACGAGTATTATCGCTCATGGCATAGCTTCGCCCTTGATTGCCGACCATTAAACCCACGACAACCATCGCAAGTGGTGCTGATAAATGCCAGTGACTGGCCAACGCATAACCGCCTAACACCCCAGCCAAGGTTAATAACACTTCTTCTTGATACGAATCAATGCTCTTTAGCAAATAGTAGAGAATTGTTCCTAGTAACAAGCCAAATGAAATACCGCCGCCTGCTTCAATTAACAATAAATGCCCAATATGCCCTGCTGTTGGTATCTCGCCGCTTGTCAGTACGCCAAGTAGCAACATAAAAATCACCACCCCAACCCCATCATTAAATAATGACTCGCCCGAAATTACGGTGTTAAGGCTTTTAGGGGCATTAGCATTGGCTAAAATCCCCATAACAGCAATCGGGTCGGTTGGTGAAATGAGCGCCCCAAACAATAAACACCAGATAAAACCAAGGTTAAATCCTAGCCATTGTAAGGCGACATACGTCAATCCTGCGACAATAAAGGTTGATACCACCGTACCCACCACAGCAAGCAAGGCTATAGGCAGCTTATAGCGTCGTAAATCTTGCAAGTTGATATGCAATGCACCAGCAAATAACAACATGGAGAGCATCCCATCCATGAGTATTTCAGTGAAATCAAGCTGACCGACCAGCATTTTTTCATAATCAATCAGTGTATCAAACCCTAAGGCATTGAGAACAATCGCAATAAGTGACAGCAGCAGTGAGATGACCATCACACCGATGGTAGTCGGTAGACCGATAAAGCGATGATTGATATAAGCAAGTAAGGCAGTCAAGGTCAAGAAAATAGCAGCAATGTCAAAAGCATTCATGCGTCTGATCTCAAAATAAAATTTGTATCAGTGTAGCGAAAACTAATGCATAATTCAGCTAAAATCGCAATAAGGGTGTTGATGTGAATTACTTAGGGTTCAATCTTAGACAAGCATCGGCTCTTTGTCTTTAACCTGGGGTCAGCACAGAAAACGGAGAAATAGGTATTTAACGACTTTTGTCGAGTATTTTTAAGTATCCTTTAATTGTCTAAAAAACCAGGGTTTTTTAGACAATTTTATTTAGGCGAAAAAACAGGGGCAAATCGCCCCTATTTTTATCAATTAACTTGTCTACAAATCAGCATCCAATAAATATATAGATAGGCCCTATTAGAAAATTTTAATTAAAATCAACGAAGGGTAGTTACTAAAAGGCTTCAAGTACTATGCCAAATGAGCAATCTCATCAATTAACTCAGGCTTTTTGCCTAATAATTTGAGTAAGACTTGTGCTGAACCACTCGGTTTGCGTTGACCTTGCTCCCAAGATTTTAACGTATTGACCGAAATGCCTAGGATTTTGGCAAATTGACTTTGCGATAAACCCGCTTTATGACGGACTTGAGCCGTATCTGATATGTCTGTCGTACGTGCAAAGATACCTGCTTTGATTTGGTTCAATGCTTCAATCAAATTGTCTCGCTCTGCAACTAAATCAGGTTCATCATCAATAATCGCTTGAACAGCTGCTTCAATATCGAAGTCTTTAAGAAAATTTGTTTTCATCGGTTATCTTTTTAGCTTTTGAAGCTCACTTGGCGATATATTTTCTTGTTCATTTTTTGCGTAGAATTAAGACATCACAATCAGCCCATCTTCTAATACATTAAAGTAAATGAGACGAACGCCGGTATTTTCAATCATAAAAAGACCAAACAAATTTCCTTAGCGTGCTATTTTCTCCAAATTCTGTGCTGACCCCATGTAGGTTTGAATTTTATTAGTGTCCTAAATTAGTTGACCACCACCAGATTCTTATCAAAGACTTCATCATCTATTATTCGCCAAACGGCAACTTGCTGATGGTCTTTGGTGGTGACTAGATTTAAAGTTTGTTCAATCATTGCTTGAGGTCTCATATCCTTATGATGTTTATTTGCTTCAAACCCAGTTACTTTACACTTAGCGGTTTAATTAAGCTACTTACTTGAGCTATTTGCTTCAGTTATTAGGCTTGGCTACTTACTCAACTTCAATATTCTAAAGGCGCCCTGAATAACTAAAGCAAATACGATGCTACCAATAATCAAATCAGGCGTACTAGAGTGTAACCAATTAACCAAAATCCCTGCAACAATTACCCCTAAATTGATAATCACATCGTTTGAAGTGAAAATCGTACTGGCTTGCATATGGGCTTCTTCTTTGCTTTTCGATTTTTGTAGTAAATAGAGGCAAATCGAGTTTGCAATTAGCGCAAGAATCGATATGACTATCATGGTAGAAAAGTCAGGTAACTGCTCATTGCCAAAGAAACGTCTTAGTACTTCTAAAAAACCAAGAATCGCCAGCGTAATTTGAAAATATCCGGCAATTCTAGCAATCCGTTTTTTCTTAATGACCGTTCCACCGACCGCAAATAAGCTAATTCCATACACGAAGCTATCTGCTAACATATCTAAGCTGTCGGCGACCAACCCCATCGAACGAGAAATCAGTCCCGTGCTCATTTCAATAATAAAGAAAGCAAAGTTAATGACCAGCACTATCCATAGTAGCTTTCTTTGCTCAGCATCTTTTTTGTGACTAGAGTCAGCATCAACTTTAAAATTATTGTTGGGATCAGAGGGGTCAATGGTTTCGGTCGAGAGTAAGGTGTCTCCTAATTTTAGGTCATGAATAGCAGTCTCTATCCCTTCTATATTGTCATGATGAAACACAGTTAATTGACGGTTAGGAATGTCGAACTCAAGATGTTCAATATTCGAGTGGCCCTCTAATTTCATTCGGATTAGGTTTTCCTCCGAAGGGCAGTCCATCTTTGATATCTTAAAAGTTGTTTTATTCATAGCTACATTTATATCCGGGTGGTGGTTCAAAAAGTAGGCTGGAAAAAACAGGCTGAGAAATTGATAAATAGTGAAATGCAAATGACACTATACATCAAATGCCCAGCCTGTCTAAGTGACAGTATAAAGAAAAATGGTTTCAAAAGCTATGGTAAGCGAAACTATAAATACAAAGACTGCAAAAGGCATTGAAGGTAATAATTGCACTATCAGACATCGAGTAAGGCGAGCATTTAGGCGAAGTTGTAACTTTCCTAAAAAGCTGGAAAATCACTTTAAAGCCTTTGATTTAGCTTTCTTTGGGGTCAGCACAGAAAACGGACCATATAGGGTGGTAAGTACATTTGTTTAGTATTTAAATTACTGTGATAGGTAAAACTCATCATTGGAACAACTGATCTCTGCTGTCAAGAACGGAGAAAAACACTTGGTAGATTATGTCAGGCAGCCTGACGGTAAAAGGGGTCAGCACGGAATTCGGTTCATATTGTACGCTAGGTACATTTATTGAATTTTATGTGTTTGTTGTTTAATAAATTTATGAAAATACTCTTAATTAAATTGCATATTATTCATCTCTATTAAAAAGGCAAAGGGTAAAAAAATAAGTCTTTGATTTTAATAAACTTATTAATAAACAAAATTCCTTAGCGTACTATTTTCTCCGAATTCTGTGCTGACCCCATTTACTGCTATCTCTAGCTCCAATTGTTTTCGAAGTGTTTTGAAAAGCGTGCCGAAAGTAATAGACAATCATAAATATACAACCATCTTTTGTTAGGTAAGAAGAATATTGAATTAGTTAACCGGACTTATAACAGCCTAATGCCATCTAAATAAGACCTAGACGATCACACCTGAAAGACAGGCGCGAATCCACCGCCTGGCGTACGGAAGTTAGTCACCTGACCTTGATACACACGCGCAACAGGTAGTAACAGTTTTCCGCCATACGTATAAAGACGTATATCTACCTTTCTTGTTGTTACGATGTCATCAATTTTGAGTGATCTCTCTCCTGCAGGGACAAAGGTCTGTGCGATATAATCTTCATCCAGAATGTTTTCGAAGACTCGTCGAGTCAGTTTGCTACCGCGATAAACGCCCTTGCTTCCATGACCAGCAACTGGCTTAAAAAACAGTTGCCGCCGAGTAAGCCACAACTCTGCTGCATCGTCTCTTGATACAATCTTAGTCCTCGGTACAGACCTTTCGAGGCACTCCACTGCAGCCTCATCCAGACCCCAAGAGCGCAATATTTGGGAGTCTGATAGCAATGTCAGGTTTTGCTTATTGGCCAACATAGCATGTACGCGGGGATTGGGTGTCACTACCACAGCACCCTCTAAATAAGCCTGCTTAAGCAATACATGGTCAGGGTCCTCAAATGCAAAGTCGACAAGCCGATTGTAAATCATATCGATTTTCTGGCCATGGGCTGTTAACGTACCGTCGATATACTCGAGTTCAGAGGGATCAAGTATCACAGTATCAATACCTCTAGCTTGGAGCAGTTGACAGGCTAACTCAAACTCTAAGAACATGAACTGACTCTCGGGGTCATTGTCCACAATGGCTATCCGATTGGGCATAGCAACAGCGGACTGTCGCTGCCATTCCCGTTTGAACATGTCAAACACTGCTTCCTCGAACCTATCTAGCATTTGATTGGTTGCAGCGCTTTGCTCTGAGGGGTTGCAACAGCGTTTTTGTGCGCGAGCGAGCAACACATTCAGAAATGCGCCACCGGCATTAGTATTGACCTCGATGAGCTGAGGTCCATCGCTACCCAAGTGAAAGTCATAACCCATGAGGGCCCCTATTGGGCCTGGGTCGAAAGCAGCTATTTCTGGTGCCCACGACAGCACTTGCTCTTGATACAATGGCAGTTCGGCAGCTGACTCGATAGCCCTGACGATTCGCTCCATCGCCTCTATCTCTGTTTTGGGAACGAACACGGGTGTTGCTGAAAAAAGCTTATTAAGCTCGTTCGCTCCTATTGGATTGTTTCTAGTTTCTACCAATTGATCTTGAAGGCTTGTATTAAGCGCTTTACGATCAAGGGTAATGCAGTAGCACTCTTGGTTAAGTCGATTTGCAAGACCGTCATTTTTTTCGTTGTTATTAGTTAGGTGTTCCATTTAGAGTCCGTCGCTAAGTAGAGTACTCACGCTGACATACTCTAGTAAAAAGTAAAAAGTAAAAAAGGTTCTTGGCGTGTTTAAGTAGTGCTAGCTACTTTCTAATGTTTCATTCCCTGAGACTAAATCATTATTTCGTTCATTTTTAATTAATATCTTTGCTAAGAGTAAACCCAGCTCAAATAATAGCCACATAGGAATCGCCAACAACAGCATTGATACACCATCAGGCGGTGTCACTACCGCGGCGATCCCAAAACAGCCGACTATGATATAACGACGCTTATCTTCTAAAATTTGAGTAGAAACGATTCCGGCCATTATCAGCAATAAGGTAACCA
>NZ_AP031592.1:0-69683 GCF_041154755.1 Moraxella sp. K02
TTACCATCGTAATACTGCTTGTCTGTTTCTCGCTCAAAGTCAGCACCATAGCTCCATAACAGCTTTTTATCTTGCCATGTACTTGGGGTTTGCATGGCGGCACGCAGTCCCACCACATTGATATCGGCTGTCGATTGCAAGATACTGTAGGCACTGTTTGCCAGTATCTTTTTATATTTGTTTTTGGTTGCGTTATCAACCGCCAAACTGTCAATCAAGGCATAGGCAGGTTTGACTGATATGGAGGAAGGTGTCGGATAATAGCGTCCGTCTTCTTGACGATAATAACCCGTCACGTTCAGATTAGAGCCTTTGATATCACTGTTATTATAATTTAGGCTCACGGTGGATTTTTTGGTAAAGGGTTGATTATCTAATTGCAACCCTTTGATGGCTTGCATTGATGGTGTATCGCCTTTGAGTAGCACACCTAACCCTTTGCCATAATCGGGGGCATAGTCGGTATCTTGTTGGTCTTTATAGTAAGTAGCCGCCAAATTGATGTTTTGTGTGGGTGTGGCTTGATAGTTGAGATTGGTGTTGACGCTCAAACTATCAGTATCTTGTAAATCCGTTTGCCAAACTTCTGGGGCAATGCGTTTATTGTCACTATCAAAGCGTCCACCCCTTGATTCATAATCCACATCTACTCGGGCGTTAAGCTTGTCATTACCAAAAGTCACTGTCTGCCCAGCACTATAACCCAACGCCTCTTTGTTAAAATTATTATTGGTCGATATGCCAATACGACTTTCACCATGTAGCCCTTGTTGGTAGCTAGATTTGGTCACTAGATTAATCAGTCCACCTGTCGCTCCAGACCCATAGATACTGGTTGCTCCTGATAAAACTTCGATACGCTCTAACTGCTTAGGGTTGATGCTATTGATTTGGCGTGAAATATCTCGAGAGCCTGTCAATGGTACGCCATTGATAAGGTATTGGACAGGTCTGCCGTGCATGGTCATCCCAAAGTTACTCGCCGTACCACTGCCTGCACCTAAGCTTGGCACAAGTTGTCCTAAAACATCAATGACGGTACGACCTGCTACTGCTTGTTGGGAAATTTGTTTTTCGCTAATGACTTGGGTGACTTCAGGCATTTCACTGATTTTTTGTGCCAATACCGTGCCTGATTTGATTCCGGCGTAGAGTGTCAACTCATCCAACGTTGTGGTAGGTATATCATCGTTCGCTGATATTTGTGCTTTGGCGGTTTCAGCATGCAGTTGTTGGTTAACCGCAACTGCTAGCAGGGTCACTATAAAAGCTTTTTGGTACATAAGAATCCTCACTCAAATCTAACAAATTATTTTGGTTTTGTAACAATTGAGTAATATTAGCACATATAATTAATAATGATAATCATTATTATTTGATATTTTGAAAAATTTTACCTTTTAAGTAAATTCACCCATGAAGCTTGAGAATTTTTCATCATCTTGTTGTTGTTTTGATTGCAACTCATTTTTGAGTAACATAGCTTGCGATGAAGATAGTACAAACACCCCATCATTATCTAGTACCACCAAGCTATTGTTATTGAGCGTGATATCATAGCCTTCATGGCTATAGTGTATTGGTTGATACAGTGAAGCAGTGTTATCTTCATTGTTATTGGCATTATCAAGCGTTGCACTGGTCGTTAAAGGACTGATACCAAGCCCAAATACAGGAAAACCAAGTTGCTCTATGGCTCGTGAATCTGTCACTCTACCTAATACCATAACCGCACTGACACCATGATACATAGCGATACAAGTACGCAACGCCCCCCAACAAGCTCTATGATTCAATACTCGAGCATCAATACATAACACATCACCTGATTGGCAATTTAACAATGCTTGACGAATTGCTTGTGTATTTTCATTTTTCAAAATCACGGTCACCAAGTTGCCTGCATAGACTTTCTGACATGGGGCAATCGGTCTTAAACCTGCAACATAGCCTTCACCGATGAGATGCCCAATGGTTGAAGTGTTAATAGTTTGATAAGCGTCAATAAGTTCTTGAGATATCCGTGCCATTGCCAAACCTTGTTGAAAAAATTATTGAGAAAATTGATGAGATATTTGATAAAAAGGATTGGTTGTGAAGCTTGCTCCTGCTGGCATACTTCCGTGTTGTTCATCGCCTCGCTCAGCGATAGGCAATAGCAAGGTTTTGTATGGGTAGTTTGGTTGCTCTAACAGTTGCTCAATTAACCATATACGGCGTTGTTCATCCAATGCCAGCGTGGCTAATTGGGTGGTTAACTGCTGATAAGCTACTTGCCACAGCGATGCTTCGTCAATCTGATAGTGGTTGGCAAGGCTCTCAATAATGGCTCTGATATTTACTAAGATACCCAATGATTGAAAGTAAAACACCAGCTCTATTGCAGATTGGCAATACAGTCGATTGCGAAAATTTGGCGGACTCAAATAACAGGGGTCGGCTATGCCTTGTTCAGTTAGCCAAGGTAAATAAATACGCACAGAGTCATGGTCACGCAACAATAGCCCAACCGTGTGAGCTTGCTCGGTAACAAGTACGATATTTTGACCATGTAACTCGGGGATAAATCCCAGCTTTAGACAGCGTAACATCGTACCAAAAAATATCTCGCAGATTTCTGCAAATGCTTCCTGCACGGCTGTGTGTAGTCGTGACATATCATCTAACTTGTCTTTGAACCATTCATCAAACAGATGATAGTCAGAACCATAGTGAGCCAGACTTGCCATGGGTATAAGCCGAGTGGTATCACGACACACTTCTTCAGGCAATCGTCTCAATAAAATGCCGAGTTGCGTGGGCTTTTCTTGATAAAAATAAGGGTTATCACTACTTTTATCGTGGCAATGCCCCTGCTCCATATATGTCCACCACTGTGTTTCTTCCCACAAATACAACTGGGCTTTGAGTGTGGCATCAAGCGTCTTTGCCTGTTGTAAGATTCGTTGATTTTTTTCACCATTAATTAGCTTAAGTGGTGGTAAGTAGCGTTGCGAATTGAGTGCAAAAATAGCCAATGGCAGTTTGGTACTGTAAGCAGAAGGGCTGTCTAACAGTAGGCTACGAGTGGATGAACTTGCCAACATCGTCAATGCCTGAAAATCCAAAACCACCACGATTTTTTGCTGATGCTCTGCCCCATACAACCCCTCAAGCATACGGGGAAGTTGCCACGGATGGACAGGGATTGTGATGTGTGTCGTTGAGAGATTTTTTTTATACATCTCTTGGTTTAGGGCTTGGTATTGTGGTGCTGATAGTAGCAAGTTGGCAGGAGTCTGTTGGGATAAATCTGCCACGCCCGAACCATACATCACATATCGCTTGTCAATCGCCACCCAATTTAGGCAAATGGGTCGGTTAAACTCAGCCATATAAGCTTGATAGTCTGCTTGGTCAAAGCCGATTTTTGCTTTGGCAAGCGGATGAAAGGGTCTATCGCATAAGGATGCCCATTGCTCCGCCACTCGCCAAGTCTGATACCAGTGAGCCTGTGCATTAATCGGGGTAACATGGGGGTTTGAGATAGCGTTTTGCTGTGACCAAAGCAAGGCACGTTTGGCAAGTTTCAGCTGTTCTTGCAACAGATTAATGCCTTGTGGGGTATTGCTTGTGTTAGCTGGATTATTGGATAACCCTTGTAATAACAGGGCTAATAATGCCTTGCTATCGGTAATAACTTGATAGTACACAGCGTCGTTTGGCAGGCTTATCTGTTCAACGCATATGCCAGTGCTGTGAGCAAGCCTAACCACAGGATAAGTTGATTTTTTTAGTCGCCAATGACTACAAAACCCATGTTCTACCTGTATCATCATCTCACAGCCATCACCTAAAATGAGATGCAGACAATCACTATCCGTCTCCAATAAGTCATGGTAAGCCGTTGGCAAGGCGGAATATAAAGCAGTCTTTAGCCACAGGGGCTGCTGCATTAACAGAATGGTGCTTGTGCTGATAATATGATTGGGGGATAGCCAGTTTTCTAATAAACAACATTCGATTATATTCGCCATGATTTGCCATTCAGCCGATAAACAAAGTGTCTGACTGGCATCACCATCGCTCGTGTGAGCGATTGGCTGATAGGGTGGCGTATGGTTGTCCTGCTTGAGAGCTGTTAGAGACATTGTTACCCCTGCTTCAATTTAAACTGAGACAATGGATTGTCTAGCCATTTGATTGGAAAATCACGGTCACCAAATAATCGACGTTTTGCCAGTGATTCAATTCTGGTTTTTTCAGCAAACAAGTCAAAGCACTGATAGCGAGATTGATGTTCGGGATAGCGTTGTGCAAAGGCATGAATACTATCAGCCACTTGTTGCCAAAATACGGCTTCTGAATAGTGATAATGGGTCTGTAAAAAAATAGCAATATCAGCAAATGCCACAAAAAACAGACAAGCAACCGTCATATCACGAATACCTGCGGTATCGTCTGTTTCGATAAATGAGCCACGATTAAGCCTTGCATGTGCCTGTGGTAGTTGCTCTAAGATAGGTTTGGTATTAGGGTGAGTCAGCTTATCAGGGCAAAAGCGAATGCCATCATGCAAATCTTTCAGTAGCACCTTGATGGGATAGCCATCATCATGCACCAAAACGATATTTTGGGCATGGCACTCCAATGCAATGCCTTGGGCAAATAGCATATAAATGATCGGTGTAACCGTCACGTCAATCAGTTGCTCCACCCAATCTGCCATGTCATAACGTTGCAACCAACTGTCAATCAAAGGTTTGCCATTTGGCTGAATATAACTAATACCATTGAGCGGGAATGCTGACTGCCCTTGCCCTAAATACTGATGAACATTTTCACGCCATATACTTGCCAAACCGCCATAGATTGCAGGGTGATGATAGCCTTGCTGTTGTAAGCGTTCGTGGTTTAGGCTCACCCCCATGACTTCCCCCAAGAAATTCACTTGCAAATCCACGGCTTGCTTATCGTTCGCCACCAACGTTTTTAGCCAATGTGTGATGGTTGCACTATTTAATACTGTATGTTTTGCCAAAATACGGGTACTTGATGTATTCACCAAGTGCATTGCCAGTTTGAGATAAGGTGATGGCGATAGGGCGTGTTTTTTATTATCAGTAGGGTGATAAACTAAGGTACGAATCGACTGCTGGGCATAATACTCCATGCCAACTTCACCAAGATAGACCACTTGATGCGTTTGCATTAGGGGTGTCAATGCCTCTATTAATGTCACTTGCCACTGCCAAGGATGAACAGGGACGAACGCAAAATGCTCAACAGCTAATTCATATTGCGATAGCCGTTCACACAACTGCTCATAAATCTCATCACCAAGATATTGGCGACACCAACTGGCATAACCAAACTCTTGCGTGGTGTTAGTGACCAATAGCTCTGTATTAACCGCTAGCCACACCAGTTGTATCGGATGGGCAAATTCTGGACCAAAACGGTCATTATCTTCTAAGCTAAAACCCAGTCTTGATTTATAACAAGGGTGATACGGATGTCCAAAGTCCAAATAGCCTTCCAACTCATCGTAAGTCATCTCGTGTAGTTGTTTGATATGTTGCTGTCTATGGTGGCGTGATTGGCAATCATGGATGAACGTTTGACGTAATTCTTTGATAAAACTGTCTTTAAGCGTTGCCTCTTCTAATGGCATTAACACATCATTAATGACATCATCAAGGTGGACTGTTGTTTGCATACCTTGATAAGTTTTGGTTACAGGCGTATCAGATAAGCGAATCATGCCAAAGCTAAAATGCACTCGCCCAATGGCTTTATATACCACATCGTTCGGACACGTGATACTAAACTGAACCAAGCCCTGCTCAAGACTTGAACACTCAACCACACATACGTTTGACAAAATATCTTCAAACAATAATGCCTGTAACAACTGGCGGATAACCCGTTGCTCAACTTCGTGAATAATTGCAGTATCCAGTGGCGACTGCCACACTTGCAAAGCGTTAGATGTCAAAATATTCCCCTTAAATTTATGATTGTTGTTGATTGATAAAACTACTCGATGTTCTTGGTAATGCAAATGCAAAGGGCAAACTAAGCAATAACATCCCACCTATTAATAACAATAGCTCCTGTAAAATGCCGACCTCATTAACGGCTTGTGTTTGACGATAATTGACATACGCCATCGCAAGCCAAATCACCAACCCTGAACATATTCGGCGACTGATATTATTGAGCGATGCACCCTCTGTAACTTTATCAGCAGGCAGTTGGCTAAAACCAACGGTCGTGGTTGGGATATAAGCAAGCCCTACGCCCAATCCATGCACACAAACCCATATGACCACAGCAATGATAGAAATATCCACCAACTGCCAAGCCAAACCAAAACTTGCTGATGCGGTCAATATCACACCCCAACAACCGAGCAGTCTAGCACCCTGCTTGTCAACAATTTTGCCCACTAATTGCGTGGTAACACTCGCTATCAAGGTTGATGCCATCAACACCCACCCCGTCCATGTGGCAGGGTGGTGCATGACTTGTTGTATCAGCATTGGCAACAAGATTAAATACAGCATCAAGCCGATGGTTTGCGTCACACTGATAATGGTGCAATAGCGATAGATACGATTATCAAAAATGTTTACCTGTAACAAAGGGGTCGCATGGTGATATTCATAGAGCCACCAACGATAGCTACCATAACTCAGTATCCCACCCAGTCCGATCATGGCAACCATCATCCACTCAGAAAATTGAGCAGTATATTGATGAGCCACACGCTCCCACACAAAACCACCCAGTAGCAACAAGCAAAGCCCTAACAAGCCTTTTTTATCCAAGTTTCGTTGCTGGATTTTAGCTTGCTGATGTGGTAGATAATGCCAGACCAAAGCCCATGCCAATCCCATCAAAGGCAAATTGATAATAAACAACGCATCCCAGCCATACCACTTGACCAAGTACGCCCCAACCAATGGACCAACTGCCAAACCCAACATCACCACCATACCCCACAGCCCCATCGTCTGACCTTGACGCTGATGTGGTACGATTTGGTACAATATCCCTACCGACAAAGGAATCAAAATCCCCCCTGCTAGACCCTGTAAAAACCTTGCCCCAATCACCCAATCAATACTGGGTGAAAAATAACCCATCATTGACCCCAAACCAAAGACCGCAAGGGCAGTCAAATACAATGTTTTTCGGACAAAAATTGTCGCTAAATAACTCACCATGATTAGCCCGATTGCCATGGCAATCACATAAGCATTTAATACCCAACTAGCGCTCACTAGTGGAACACCAAACACTTGCATAAACAGTGGGATAGCGGGGTTTAATGCACTGTTGCTGAGACTGACGACTACACCGCCAAGTAGGAGCGAAAAAATCACAGCAGAATTTGACAGTGACTGTGGTGTGTGTTTTGACATATCAGCCATTACCCATACGACCCTAAGCTAGGATTACAAAGTATCTGTGATTGTTGGATAAAAACTTTGATAGCCATTTGATTGATAAAAATCCTCACGATGACAAAAGTACAAACTGGCTTTTTTCTCAGGCATCTCAATATAGCGTTGCAAAAAATAGCCAAATTGCTTTGTCACCCATTGATATAACTCAATGCTGCTATCTGGCTCTACCACAATTTTAGTTGCCTCAGTATGTTCAAAAATAAACTCTGAAATCAGCATCCCTGTCGGTTTTAGGTAGCCTCGACCCACCGCATCCGTATTACCCAACAATAAATGCCAGCCAATATCACTATCTTTAGCTTGGTAATAGCGAGCAAGACGGTCACGTTTGGCTTCATAAACTTCGGTATAGCCAATATCCACCCCATCGCAGACAACGATGTATAGACGCTGGTGGTCATCAGCAAGAGCTTTTTCGATATGGGCTTTAAGTGCTGGCATTGGCAGGTGTAATTGCCATTGAGCGACAACATGTTCGGCGTGCATCCATTGGTAAATCAATGGCATATCTTCAGGATAGCGTAACGCACGCAAGCAAAAGGTTTTTTGATAAAAATTTCGACTAAATTGATTGGGTAGCTGTGTCATCATCGCTGATTTCATTTATGGCACCTCATCATGTGACACATTGTTAGCATGACCGAAAGTTTGGAATACCGTCAAAGCTTGCGTATCAAAATAAGGCTCGCCCAAAATTTGATTGGCAATCACCCCTGCTCGATACGCCCCCAGCCCAAGGTCGGGTGTACCTATGCCATGACTGTGTAATTCTTGATTTTGTACAAACACTTCCCCAACATGCTCTGTTGATGAACCCAATATCAAACGATAATCATGGCTAATTTTGGGCTGTCCCAAAGTCGTTGTTGTCACTTCTGGCATCAGAGCATCCATACAACTTGGGAATTGATGTTGATAACCTGTTCCAGCGATAATACAATCATAAGTCTTTTGGCAAGACTGCTGTTGCTGACGTTGAAAAAACTGCACCGCTAAACGCTCATCGACTCTTACCACGGAATCAAGCTGACAGTTTGCCATCAAGGTGCAATGCTGAGGACGATTGCCGATAGTACGTTCATACAGTAGCTGATAAATATCTTGAATCGTGCTCATGCCCATGCCTTTATACATCAGACCTTGTTCACGCAGTAGTTGAGCCTTGATAGACTCATCCAAATGGTAGTAATACTCTGTATAAGCAGGGCTGAAATGCTCCAACCCAAGTGGCGAATACTCCATCGGAAAAAACCCTGACGACCGTGTTACCCAGTCTATCTCATAATTAAGCTTGCTATCGGTGTACTGCTGTTGCAACAGATGACGATACACTTCAGCTGAGGACTGCCCTGACCCGATAACCAAAATATGTGGAATATCGATGTGCTTTTTTAGTGCGGACAAATCAAACTGAAGGGCAAAGTTAGCAGAGTGCATACAACGATTAGGCATGTCATTAGCGACAGCCTGTAATACTTTCGGCAAGGTCGGCTGTGTACCTGTCCCAATGACCACATGACGAGCATGGTAGCGGTGACTGATGCCATTTTGTATGACAGTAACCACATAGCCCACGCCGCAGCTGGATTTTTCGACACTTTTTACATGACTATCAAAAGCCACATTGGGTAATTGATGAGCAGCCCATTGGCAATAATCATTGTATTCCTGACGAGGGATTTTGAAATTTTCTAAAAAATAAAACTTTAACAGTCTTTTTTTATGGCTTAAATAATTCAAAAAACCATACCGACTGGTGGGGGCAACCAACGTCACCAAGTCAGCAAAAAATGGGACTTGGAGCGTAGTTTTTGGTAACAACATTCCTTCATGCCAATTAAAATCACTATTTTTTTCAAAAAACAGAGAAGTTATATTAGAGGTTACTGCTTTTTTTGATTCATTCGCTTGCACAAGCAAGGCAGCCAAACTTAAATTAAAAGGACCTAAACCAATACCAATGACATCAAGCACAATGCACCCCATTATTTAATTGACGTGAATAAATAGGTTGTAATGGATTTGGCACATTGACATACACAGATTGGGTTTCAACAGGTGCAGTCAATTCATCCAACCCTTGCATACGGGTCAATAAATTACCCTTGAAAGGAAGCGTGTCCTGTCTAAGCAATAGCTCAAATAACTCTCGATGAGGATAGCGTTGTTCTAATGCCATCAATCTATTGACGAGTTGCGTGAGTAGTTGTTCTTCGCTTGCCCAACCTGTACGTGCAATAGCAGTGATAAGTCCAAATAGATGGTTGGCGATAATATAATAAGCAAATCGCTCATTGGCAAAAAATTCAGGCACAACACATTCTGCCTCATCCATTAAGGCGGGTATTTCATCTATTAATGAGCCTGCGTACTCGGCAATATAGCCAAATCCTTGATTATCCCTTACCCACAATCGGCTTGGATAATAATCCTTTAACTCAAGCAAGCTATTTTGTTGATGGGCTTCAAACCCCAACCCATGTTCATAATAAAGCGACACTAATGGCTCAAATCCTACTTTTAAGTAGCTGTCAAACCAGTCGCTAGCAATGACTGTGTTATCTTGGGCAGTATTTGCTTTAATCGCTTGGAATAATGTCTTAATTCGATTGGTACATCGAGTCGGATGGTCTTGGCATAAACTGGCTAAATTTGAAACTTGTATAGATGGGTCAAATGGATTGTCCCTTAAAATACAAATGGTTTCATTAATAACCTCACCATCAATGGTGAGTGCAAGCCAAGCAGGGTCATTAATGACTGACAAGGTGGGGTATTGTTGTTTTAGACGTTTGCCAAACTCACTTCGCCAGATTTGACAAGCATAATAGCCACGCTGACACTCTTTGGCTAAATTGATTCTGACTGAATTGGTAATAGCAACTGATAGGGAAAGCTTGAACATCCAAGGGGCATCAAAACTGGCAAGCGTTCTGACCGAAGTGGTCGGTGATAGATACCAGCCCATTGCTCCTAACGGATAGATTTTTTGCTGTTGAAACAACGTTTCATACCAAGGTTGCTGTTGCAAAAATCTTGCTTGCCAAGGATGTAATGGCAACAACCGATAATCTGTGTGTTGCTGTAGCATTTTTTGCTGATAGTCTGTTAAATAAGGTGTGAGCTTAGTTAATAGCTCTTGATAAATATCTTCACCGTCCACCCAGTTACCTGTAACATAATCTGACTGCACCAACCAATAGTTAAGTTGGAATTTACTTTGTGTTTCAGGGGCGTATTGCTCCCATTCTTGTGCATAAAAACCATCTCGACCTTTGGGCGTTGGGTGCATGGTGTGACCATATATGAGATTTTGTTCCGTCTCCACAAAATTTAATTCTGCACTGACAATATCATCAATATTATCCAAACGATGGGTAAGTATCTTGCCTAACCCTTCATAACTTTGTAACCAACGCCCTAACACCTCATGTGATTTATCAGTAGTGGATTGGGTGTTAGATGATATTTGATAATAAGCAATACTTTGTAATACCAATGTTGCCACTGTTGATGCAGTGTAATCACAGCTTTGACCATTCAAAAATACCGTCGGCTCTTCCAAAAATCGTACATTACCTAGCTGACTTACCTTGTCAATAGGCACTCGTAATAACATTGACGTAGGCAACAAAGGCACTTCAAGTAAGGGTTGACGTTGTGAAAAATTTAAACACGCTTCATTTTGCTCTGAAACCTCTATATAACGCCCGACCCCAAGTTCATAGCAATAAGCGTTGATTAGATTTTGTAAAGCCAACCGATTTTGAATCTCAGTCTGCAACATAAATTTCCCTAAAATTTAAATGATAATGATTTTTAGTTTGCAAATGATAATCATTCTCATTTTATTATTCAACTATTTATTTTTTATTTGTGATAACTACATTGTAAGCATCCGACCATTTTGTTGAGTATTTTGCCATTTTGTATCCAAAAAATAAGCCAAACTCTTAATAATTGATAGTGATGTATGCTGAAAAAAACGGACAAAAATATTTGGTAAATTAGAATCCTAAACAGGAGTTTACCATGAGTAAGAAAAGAGTAGAATGCAGCGACACTTTCAAAGCTGAAGCCATCGCCAAAATCAAAGAAAATAACGGCAACATCAGTCAAACGGCTAAGGAGCTAGGCATACCCATGAACACACTAGCGAACTGGCAAAGAAAAGCGGATATTGGCGTACTTACAGGCACTCAAAATTATAACCCTGAACTCATAGCCACCTTGGATGAAATCAAAGACCTTAAAAAACAACTAAAAATCGCTCAAGAAGAACGAGAAATCTTAAAAAAGGCAACGGCGTACTTTGCTAATGAGGAGGGATAAGCGAAGCACTGCTTCGCCCCGACGCAAGGCGAGAGCTAAGCTCGAGTACCAATAGCCAAGTACGCCTTTATGCAAAAACATTGCTTAAGCTACTCTATACAACGCATGGCAAAGTTATTTGAAGTCAGCCTATCAGGCTACTACGACTGGCTAAAGCGAGACATCAGCCCTAGGGAACAACATAAAAATCGCTGTGAACTGCTCGTAAAATCCGCTCATCTTGACACCAAAGAAAGCTATGGGCATGAACGCTTACACCAGCATTTGACTAACCACGGGCATGACATCAGCCTGTACATGGTGCGACAAATTAAGCAAGAACATGGGATTTACTGCAAACGCCACAAGCGATTTAAAGTCACCACTGACTCAAATCATAATAAGCCTGTTTATCCAAATTTGCTAGAACAGCAGTTTGACGTGGTAGCTCCTAACATCGAAAAGATTCTTGCGGAGCAGTGCTCCTCAGGTCAGCGATATTACCTATATCTGGACAAATGAAGGCTGGGTGTACTTGGCAGCGGTCAAACACCTGTATAGCAAAGAGATTGTAGGCTATGCTTTAAACAAGCGAATGGCAGCGGATTTAGTGTGCCAAGCACTAAGCAACGCTATCAAATACAAACGTCCTGCTCGTGGCTTGATTGTGCATTCTGATAGAGGTAGCCAGTATTGCAGTTATCAGTACCGCCAAATCATTCAAAAGCATGGCTTTGCTGGCTCTATGAGCCGAAAAGGTACTCAGGCATAGCCTTCGCCTTGCACTCGGGCAAAGCAGTGCTTTGCTATTCCTCGTTCATGCTATGATAATACCCCTATTGAGAGGTTCTTGGGTGAGAAGCACTGCTTCGCAAGAAAAAATGAACTGATTTATCACAAAGTCTATGAAACTCGTCAGCAAGCCATCGCTGATGTTACAAGATATATTGAGATTTTTTACAACCGTCAACGGATACAAAAAGGGTTAGGATTTAAGTCACCTGCGGGGGTTTCCAAGACTTTTACCGTCAGGCTGCCTGATGAAATCTACCAAATGTTTTTCTCCGTTGTTTACAGCAGAGGTGACTACACAACTATATTAAGACCAATGGTCTGATTGGTTATCTACTGTTCATGTCGCTAGTGAAGGAGTAAAAAGCAAAGATCAATAATTTTTCAAAAAATAGATTTAGCTAACTCGCCCTCTTAAAAATTGTTTTCTGATTGATTGTTAGAAATATTAAATATTGCAAAAAATAAGTTGACACCTAATTTTGGCTGATAAATAATATTTTTAATGTAAATTGAACTATAAGAGTTGGTGATGAAATTGAATACTCTGTTTGGTAAATTTATGATTTTCTTTGTGGTATTATTTGGTCTTTTGTTTTCTGTAAGTTTGTTTGTTTTTCTAATGAACTTCATTATCCATGATTATAGTTTCTCTGAAAATTTAAAATCATTTAATAATACTGTAATATTTGGTGTTGTATTATTATTAGGGATAAATTATGAAAAAATAGTTTCGTATTTAAATTTGAAATGGAATTAAATTTTTGTTATTAAGGTACTCCCCAATGTCTAGACCAAATTATCATAAAATTAAGATAGAATTGGGTTGATAAAGGACAGGATTAACCGAACTATTGTTTAAATAAACCTGTGCAGGGGTATGGTAATCGAGCGATTGATGCAACCGATCATAATTGTAGAACTCAAAATATTCTTTCAAACCAACTCTGGCTTGACTGACTGTATCAAACTGGCGTAAATACACGCATTCGTACTTTAGTGAGCGCCAAAGCCTTTCTACAAAAATATTATCAAGTGCCCTGCCACGACCGTCCATGCTTACAGCAATGCCCGAATCAATGAGTGGCATGGTAAATCTTGGGCTGGTAAACTGCGAACCTTGATCCGTATTAAAAATCTCACAGCGTAACCCATTGTGCAATAGTTTACCCACCGTATCAATGCAGAAATCTGCCTCAAGCGTGGTAGATAGCGACCAGTCTAAAACATAACGGCTATACCAATCAATCACCGCCATCAAATACACAAAGCCCTTAGACAGGCGAATGTAAGTGATATCGGTACTCCACACTTGGTTGCATCGTGTAATGGGTACATTCCTAAGCAAATACGGGTAAACTTGATGCTCAGGCTTCGGCTTACTCGTGTTAGGATGCTGGTAGATGGCATCTAGCCCCATTTGTCTTAATCGAGTCCCATTTGTCTTAATAGTCGCCTAACTCGCTTTTGTCCTACTGGATGACCCAATTGCTTAAGATGAGCAGTCATACGCTTTACCCCGTAAAATGGGGTTTTGGTATATTGTTCGTCAAGTAGGTTCATCAGAGTGATATCAAGCTTACTGATGGGCTTTGGCTGATAGTACAGGCTTGAGCGGTTAATACCAAGCAGTTCACATTGCTTACGGGTACTAAAATCTTTACTATCAGGCTCTAGCAGTTGTTTACGAGACTCTAAGTGAGCTGTGAGGACTTTTTTTAAGCCAGTCTCGTTCACTAATGACTTGCCCTAATTGTCGGTGAAGCTCATCGATAATGGCTTGCTGGGCTTGTTCGTTGTCGTGCTGTTTGGTGTTAAATGCAGGGGGTATGACAGCCAAAGCTTGCTTTTTCCAGTTGCTGATTTGGGTGGCATGCACACCATATTCTGCGGTTAATTCGTTGATAGTCTTTTGCTCTTTGATGGCTTCAATGGCAACTTTGCTTTTAAATTCAGCATTGTGCCATTTACGAACTTTTGTCATTAGATAGACCTCTTTTCTTAAGGGCTATTCTATCTTATTTGCTGCAATTTTTTGGTCTAATTTTCTGGGAGTATTATAAACTTCCTATACAATTAACTTTAAAATAAAAACCAAAATATAATTAGGCCCAGTTTCTTTTTTTCAAAAAGTCTTCAAATTTATAATAATATTTGCATATAAGAATTAAAACAAAAGTATATAGAATAGGAGCTAGTTGAAATTCTTTGTTATTTAAAACATTATATCCTTGAAAAAAGAATTGTAAAATTAAAAAAATGCTAAAAAAGTAAACCCCTATTTTCGCAGATTTTCTTTTAATCTCATTCATCTATATCACCAATTTTTATAGTTAAATTCACATATAAAAATTGTTTATCAACCACAGTTCGATGTCAACCTTTATTCTTTGAAAATTTAATCTTTCCAACTAATACTCATAAAACAAATGCCTTTAATTACACAAGTTAACAGAAATCTATTTTGGAAAAAATTATTGATTTGTATTCTTAATCCTTTCACTCGCAACATGAACAGTAGATAACCAATCAGACCATTGGTCTTAATATAGTTGTGTAGTGTGAGCACTTGGCTGCTTTCTCCAAATTTCCTCCCACCAATAAGATGGTTGAATATGGCGTAGGAGAGCTAAAGGGTGTGTGTATAGTTTACGAAGCTCGTTAAATTTTTCTCTCTTCATTAAATAACTATGTACTGAATTACGGTGAGGGCTATCGTAAAGGTAAGCCCACAAACTGGCAAAATTTTGCAGCATTCTTCGCCCGCCATCCCCAATTGCGGTAGAAATGTGAGCTCGAGTTTCCAGTACATCAACTTTATCATCTTTATACTCTCCGGTGTTTGTCAACATAGTTATCGCCCATATACAAATCAAGCGACTAAAACCTCATTGGCATTAACCCGCCTAGACAGACGCACAGGATTTAACGCGGTGGGAGGGACAGGCGAACAATTTCTCACCGCTCTACCATTCCAGCGAGCAGGATTCACCTGTTTTGCCATCACCAGCACCGACTCACGTCTTGCTAGAATAGCACCATCTTTAAGCGTATGGCGCTCGTTTGGCGTCACGAAATTTAACCCACTATGCTTATGCTCAGCGTTATACCAAACCACAAAGCCATTCACCCACACACGAGCATTGTCTAAACTATCAAAGCCATGCTCAGGGAAACTTGGCGCATACTTAACAGTATGAAACAGCGCCTCAGCAAACGGATTATCATTACTCACCCGAGGACGACTATAAGAGGTTAACACCCCAAGCTCATAGGCTTTCATTCGCAGGGTCTGCGACTTCATCGGCGCCCCATTATCCGAATGCAGTATCACCCCTGTACCAATGGCATTCTCATTGAGCAGGGTACGTTCTAGCAGTTTAGCCGCTAAATCACCCGCTTCCCTGTCATATACCTCGAAACCTACAATCTTACGGCTATAAATATCCTCAATCATATACAGATAATAAAACTGTCCCCGTACCGTACTTGGTAAATAAGTGATATCCCAACAAAACACTTGGCAAGGCTTAGTCGCAATAAACGTCTCTGGCGGTTTACGAGGATTAGGGGCTTTGGCACTTCCTCGAGGCTTAAGTTGGTTGTGCGCCTTTAAAACACGGTAAAAGCTTGATTCTGAGGCATGATAAATGCCTTCATCAAGTAGGGTGGGAACGATTTGGCTGGGCGGTAAACTGGCAAAGCGGGGTTCATTGCAGGCATTAAGTATGGCTTGGCGTTCTAGGTCGCTTAGTTTATTACTCGGGGCAGCTCTAACAGCGATGGGACGTTTATCCCCTGTGTTGTCTTTGTCCGCTTTCCAGCGTCGGTAGGTGCGACGGCTTATGCCAACCTCGCTGCAGGCAGTACTGAGCCTTGCCCCTGCGTTGGTGGCTTCGTCAATGAGGGTGATAAGTTGTTGCCGCTGTGCAAGAGTGGTCATTCGTCCTCGTCTTCCCCCCATAGGGCATTGAGCTTTTTTCGCAAGATCAGTATGGCGGCTGCCTCCGCAAGCGCTTTGTCTTTGCGTTTGATTTCTTGTTTGAGTTGTTTAATTTGTTTTTGGTCGGCTTGTTGCTGTTTGCGATTTAGGCTGGTTTGTTGTTCGCTTGTGCTAAAGCCTGTGAGGGTCTGGGCTTTCCACTGCGCTATTTGTTCAGGGTAGAGCCCTTTGCTGCGACAGTATTCGGCAAGCTCAGTCTCATTAAGCCTAGCGGTGTCAATAATGATGGTGAGCTTGGTCTCAGGGCTTAATTCTTTGGTTTTATCGTTGGTCGGCACGGCTTTCCCTTGGCGTTTAGCTTGATGACGCCAATTATATAGGGTTTGTTCGGCGATGTGTTCGTCCCGCGCAAGCTTTGCTATGCTAATAATAAGGTTAGGTGATAAAAGTTTGTTTAGTATGGCTTGTTTGCGCTCTGCACTGTATTGTGCCATGGTTGTCTCCTTTTCCCCCATTTGGGTTATTTAGGTGGGGGTGACAACTATTCTGACAGTGGGGGCTGTCCAAAGGACGGGATTGCCATGCTTTAAGCTGTGGGATAAGCTGGTCAGTGATACTACTGATGGTGGCTTCGGATACCTCAAGCTGATAAATCTCAGCAATGTGGTCTTTGATAGCAGTATAGCTCATTCCATGCGAAAACAGCGATAGGATACGGTTGTCAATCTCAGGGGTGAGTTTGGTTTGGTGCTTTTTAACCAGTCACTCAGGCATAGCCTTCGTCTTGCACTCGGGCGAAGCGATGCTTCGCTATTTCCTCGCTCAGGTTCAAATTCGCCATTGCGGTCACGAGGGGTTTCAAGTTCAAAGCTACCAACCGCTGATTTAACCGTCTTTTTGCTGTAGCCATTACGGCGGTTGCCAATAGGATTTTGCTCAAGGTAGCTGTCTATCTCAGCTGATAAGGCGGCTTCAGTGAGTTGTTTGATGAGTGGAGCTAGGACACCATCACTGCCTGTGATGGGTTTACCAGATTGAATCGCTTTTAAGGCTTCGTTAAAGTCAAAGTTTTGCATGGTGTCATTCCTGTTTTATTTGACAGTTTATGGGAATGACACAGTTTTTTGAACACTACCCGAAAATGGTGTGATATTTAATCCTTATCTACTACAGTCCCTATTTCAATAATAAATAACATTAATCCTAAATTCTCGTCTAATTTCCTGCAAATATTTGGTTAGAAGTAATCGAGCCAATCATTAGAACTGTTTTTGTCAAAATCAAAAATTGGAAATCTATTTTTCTTTAAAAATTCAATTTTGTCATTATCAATTCTTATGTGAAAAAGTTTAGTAGTATTATCAGGAAAATCTTGCTCCAAAGTAACAAAAAAAGGATCTATGATTATTTCATTTTCTTTAGATAATATTTTTCCATCTATAGTTGCTTTATGAAAAATAAAACTTTCACCTCCAGAGTACCGAAGAATTACTTCTCTGAATAAAAAAGCCACATCTTTATTTAATAACTTAATTTTAATAGATTGTTTATAGTTCTTAGTATAATCAGCGTAATCACTATCAATAAGATAAAGCTCATTATCTATTATAACTATGATTCCAGTCATTTTTACATGATGATTAATGTACATATTAATGTTATTATTCAACTCTTTGAAAGTTAACTTATTTTCCGATAATAATTGCATTTGATCCACCTTGTAAATTCATAGCTTTGTCAAGTATATCCGATCTTATTCCTCTTGGACCACTTAGAGAATCTCTAACCATATAATATTTGACTCCATTGACATTTTGAATTTTATCAACTATAAAGAAATGATATTGATTACCAGCAGGGACTTGGACAATGACTTCTTTACCTTGTTGTAAAGCACTATTTAATTCCGAAGGATACATATTTGTATCCATATGATTGCTGACATTATGCTCTCTAAGTACCTTAGATAATTGGTCAGTTCGAACTCCATTTGGGCTAACGTCAAACTTTTCTACCATTTCACTTAAATTTATTTTTTGTCCTCTATCATTGACGATCATAGTAGCACATGCTGGCCCACAATAAGGTTCTACTACACCGTTAACAGTCTGGCTAGTGAAGCTTCCAGCTGGTTTATATTCTATCTTGTTAGGTGCACTAAATGTACCGTTTCCACCAGCATGAATATTTGATTTTGAAACCTGTGCTTTCAACTGCTCAAGGGTCTTAACTTCACCACTGGCACTTTGAAACCCTGTAACAGCACCTTTCGCATTTTTAACAACTCGATAAGCTTTCCCACCAACACTCACAAAACTGCCAGCACCTAGAAGAGCAACATCAGTATTACTGGTTGGCAGTAATATCTGACTAACGGATAAATATGTGGCTACACCTGGACCAATCGTGCCATTACTGATAGCATCATCAATATTATCTAAATTTTGAGCTTTAAGAAGCTTGGATGCTTTAACAACTCTCCATTCCTCATTCATTAGACCATTGGGTTGTAATACGTTCTGTTCAAACTTAACCTCACAGACGTTGCTTTTGACGCTTCCACAACTATTTCTAGCATAATCATTGTAAGCAGTATCTAAACGATTCAAAATTTGACCCGTCGCATTCTGTTGTAATGCAACCAAATATTCGAGTTTTGCTCGTGCTTGTGCATCATAATATGGATACTTACCTTGATATCCACCAAATTTCATTTTATCTATATTTGCTATAAACTGTGTTGTATAACCAGCTACGTTATCGACAAAACGTTTGTAATCAGCAGTACATTTTATAGTATTACCGCATTCTTGAAGGTTTCTTCTCAGACGATAATCTTGTACTTCACTTATAGCTATATAACGATCCAAAATTTTATTTGCCTTTTCTTGGCATTCTTTTGGAGTTTGTTTAGCCATACATTTTTGTAGTTCAACCATTTCATCTTTATAAGCAAGTTGTTGTTTTTGAGTTAGGTAATTATCATCCACCGCAGTTTTTGCCGCTTCCCCAGCATTCACCGCACTACCCACATTGCCAGTCGTAGAACCTAATCCCAAACCTGCAAGGCTGGTAATACTACTCACTGTTGCTTTTTGCTCCGCTGTTAATTCACTAATTGGCTTATCACCAAACAAGAATTTCGCTACTATCGGAGCAGCAGCTTCCGAGCCCATTGCAGACAACGCACCTGTCGTTGGGTCATTCCCCGTTGCGACACTCACTGCAGCGGCTAAAATACCATGAGCTAAAATATGCGGAGCCGTGCCTTCACCATGATTTTCTTTGAAATACTGCCCAATCCTGAATGACACCTCAGGAGCGACCGCTCTTGCGACATACCCAGTTACGCCATTGGTATTTGGCCCATAAATCGCTCCAGTAATACTATCAAACAACACCATTTTTTCTTGTTGTTTATCTGCCTCTTTAATTTTAGCATCATAAATTGCTATATTGCCTTGCTTACGTGCTTCTTCTGCCTCTTTTCTCAGTTTTTGCTCATCTTGAGCCATCTCCAAGCGATAAGTACGACGCTCGGTATCAAACGCCTGACTCACCTGAACTTGCGCACCCAGTTGTGCCTCTACCGCTGTCTTATCAAAGCTGTTCTCTAATGGTTTATTCAAGCTCGATACGGTTGCCGTCGTCACCGCAGGCTTCCCTGCCATACCCGTGACCGCACCATAGGTCGTACTGGTTTGATTATTACCATCTTTGCCATAACCAATGCCGCTGATACCAGGTGGACTAATTTTTTGTGTTTCTGGGTTAAGACCCGAACCCAAACCCACATTAATCGAATCACCCTTGTAATTCATATGGTTTTCAATATTTGTGACAGTCACACCCTCTTTAAATACGGTTTGATTATCTTCAGGCGTTGCCGTAGTAAAATACGCCCCATCAAAGCGGCTGGCTTTACCCACCACCACATTTGATGAATTCATGGCAATACCGGTTTGCTCTTTCACCGCCGCATAATCGGCATTCACTTTTGATCTGCCCGCATTCACGCTAACACTTTGTGGTACCCCATTAAATCCAATGTCCGCACTAACGCCAGCATTGGTTTGTTTGCCTGTGTATGTGGCGGTATCCGGACGGCTTTTGGCTAAGATGGCCCCGTCGATATGACCGCTCATATGATCGCCTTTTACTACCGCACCATCTAAGACAAGATCACCACCAATGTTTTGATAGGTGGTGCCACCAACGGTGACATGGCTATTGGCATTAGTGGTTGTCTCACCATTGCCATAGCCTTTGGCGGTATTGGCATTGACAGTAAAGCCTTGGCTTTTACTATCGGCATACACCCCAACTCCAAAGCCGCTTGATTTGTTGCTGCTACGCTCATAGCCTTTGCCTGTGGCGGCTTGATAAACCACATCGCCTTCGACGTTGTTGTACAAATCGCCATTAACGTTTAAGTCACTACCGGTTAGGACAAAGTCGCTGTCTTTGCCTTTACCTTGGATATTAAGCACCAAGTTATTGGTATCAATGGTTGAGGCTTCGTTGTTGCCTGACAAGCTATCTTGATTCGATTTGCTCGATTGACTGCCAATGGTGGCTTGAATGCGGGTATTGCCCACACCCTTTAATCCTGCTTCACTCAGCCCATTTTTTTGTAGGCTGTCAGCAGCCGCTTGTGCCCCTTTACCGAGTGTGCGCAGCTTATTAAACCCTGCAACCCCTGCCATGACTTTCATTTGGTCGCTGTTGGCCGTTTGTCCTGCTTTGGCTAAGCTGTTAATGCCTTGCGCTTGGTCAATTAAACTATTCGACACACTCACCGTTAAGCCAGTAGTTTTTTGACTTTGGCTGTTATGCGATTCTGTGGTTGCCGTGGTATTGGTGACATTCGCTGAATTAGCATTGATTACGGTGGTGCCGTAATTTAAGTCTTTGGGATTATCCGTGGTTTGGTTCTGTGCAAATACTTTGCTGCCGGTTTGTTGGTAATGATCACCTGCGGTTAAGACTGTATTGCCATTATAGGTACCGACGACACTACCAGTATGCGTCGTTGAGTCAGTACGGTTGTCATTGGCCGTTTTTTGGGTGCCTAAGGTAAAGCTGGCACCACCATTACCAAATAGTCCTGATTTTTTCTGGTTATGGCTGCTGCTTTGACTGTAGCGGTTTTCAGCGGCATCAAGGGTAAGATTATTACCAGCATTAAGCGTGGTGCCGCTTTGGCTGATCGCGTTGGTGGCGGTTAACTGGATGTCATTGCCCGCGTTTATAACCACACGGTCGCCGGTGACATTGCCACTAATCGCTTCATCACTGGTCGCACTGTTGCGATCTTGGGTGGTTTTGCGGCTTAACAAGCTTTTTTTAGTGGTTTTAATAGCGGTTTCTAAATTACTGGTGGCACGTCCTTCTTTTAAGGTAATGTCTTTGTTAGCATCGAGATAGCTGGTACCGTCCTCACTGTGAATGGTCACTGCCGTACCGGTGATACTACCCCCTTTGGACTGAATATAAGTGCTGCCTTGGCTGGCGACCACGCTGCCAATATCCTGAGTTTGACCAGATTTAGTATAATTATTGCCATCTTTGATGGCATTAATTTGATAACCGGTATTGACCGCATTTAACGCCACATCACCTTGGGCAACCAGACTAGATGTGCCGCCCTGATTAATCAGTTGACCGGCGTTAAAGGTGGCATTACCGCCCACATCAATGCTTAAGGTGGTAAGGGGTCGACCGTTGTCATCGGTTTTACCTTTTAAGCCATCGCCCACATAGATTTGACCGATTTGGTCAATGCCAGTGCGCCAGGCATTGCTTTGACCAAGCTTACTTTCGGTATGATAGGTGGTGCTGCTATTGTTTAGCTTGCCCCCCACATCGAGAGCCATGGCATTGTTAGCTTTTAAGGTAGCACCTAAGTTGTTTAAATCGTTTTTAGTGTTAACTTGAACAAAGTTACCTTGGATTACCCCGCCGTTTTGGTTATTGAGGTTATTGGCTTGAATACGTAGCCCATTGTGAGCCACGATGTTACCTTGGTTGGTTAAATCGCCGGTGAGCTGCATATCCATGTTGCGGGCGGCAATTAAACTACTGTCACCTTTTAAATCACCGACCTTTGAGCGAACATAGACTTTGGGAACCAGTACGTTTTGTTTAGTACCATCCTTTAAGGTAATGGTTTGCTCAACCAGCCACACAATATCGGTGGTCAGCTGCGCCATTTGCTCAGCAGTGAGTGCAATACCAGGGCGTAAGTTTATTGCTTTAGCGGTAGCAACACCATTGTCCATCAGCGCTTGATACATGGCATCATCAGTGGTGTAGTCGCCTAGGAAACGACGACCGGTTAAGGTCATGACTTGGTCACGAATCAGGCCTTGCTCATAGTAGCCATCGCCCAATCGCTTGTGCATGTTGCTTGGATCTAAGCCTAAGCGCTGCATCATGTAGTCAGACGATAACCATTTTTTATAGTTAGCGAAGGCTGGATCGGTTTCCACCAAATAACCATTGGGGTTATTGGGGTCAATATTATAAAGGCTACTGTTTGGCAGGGTAGGGCCATTACCTGTGGCACGTACTTCTTCGGTATATTGTGACTTGATGCTGCCATTTAAACTATCGATAAGCCCATTAAGCTGTGCTTGGCTAACCCCTTTACCGTCCTTTTGCGCAGCTAGAATGTCAGATAGCTGTTTTTGTTGGTCAGGGGTCAAATTGTCCGGGTTGGCTTTGGCAAAGTCGGCAAGTAGCTTTAGGGCATCTTGTTTGCTGGCAGTGTCATTGTTAGCGCTGCCTGTCTGATTAGAGGCGGACTGGGTGCTTTGTTTAAGCGTGTTTAGGGCAGTCACTGCCTTATTAAGACTATCAACGATAGGTTGTTTATCTACAGGTAATGTTGTAGGCATGCCACTAATATCAGCGTTTAATATTGGCAATTGGTAACTATCTAACTGCTTTTCAACTGTCGGGACGTCAGGCTGCTCGTGAGTATAAGTAAAGTCTCTTTTCCTTAATGGATTATCATCACGACGTTTTTTATGAGTTTCATAAAACGTATGCTTGATATTAGAATGTTCAAGCTTACTGGTACCAGTTGCACCAATGTTAGTCAAACCAAATCGGGTCGGATTCGCAGGGTCTTCTTTTAGTACTAATGTTTTTCCATCAATCACCATACTTTTATCATTGAGTGCCGTTTGCGCTTCAATGCTTAAGTTGCCTCCTGCTCGAATTAAAGCAGGGTCGCTACTTACGGTCTCATCTTTATACACGGTAGCATCATAGCTAAATTCATCATATTTTAGATAACGTCCATTGGGCGTAACTAAGGTTTTTCGCCAGTGACCATTCCATCCACCTTTAACAATTTTGGCTTCTGAGCTATCGTAATGCTCTTCGGTACTATCCATACTATAAGCAATTGGCTGATACCCTTTTTTATTATTAGGATAGTATTCAGTCACCTGCTTACTACTATCGATAACACTCATTTTTTCATAATCGGCATTTAAATTTTTTAAGCTTGTGGCACCAATGCGCATATCACCCAATGATTCAATGATCGCACCCCGATTGTTCACGCTATCAGCTTTACCCGTCGCCATATGATTAGCATCTAAATCACCGCCAATGTTTAAATCACTGTTACTGATAATTTGTGCTTGACCATTAAAGTCGCTATTAAATTTATTCGCACGATCAGGGTTGGGGTTGTTGTTTAAGTGTTTAACCCCGATATCAAGCTGCTGACGCGCTGCAATCACAGGGGCAGGGGTGCCATGTCCTTCTGGGGTGTTATTTAAGGTATTCGCCTTAATCGCTATATGATCCCCATAAATACGACCATAGCTGAGATTATTGAGCGTATTGCCAGCGGTCAAATGGGTTTTATCGCCATTGATTAACCCACGATTTTTTAGATCGTTGGTCGCTGTGATAATTAAGTTTCCACTCTCAGGATCAGTCCCAGCACTGATAAGACTGGCATCTTTTTGGTTATCAATGTTTTGTGCAATGACTGCTAAGCGCTTAGCTGCTGCAAGCTTACCTTGGTTAGTAAAGTCGCCTTGGGTGGTGAGCGTTAAATTATCGGCTTCAAGCTTATCGGTGGCCCCATGGGTAAAGCTGTCGTTAAATGCCAAATTTAAAGTAGGCGCACGTAGCTGACCGCCAGTGTTGGTTAAGCTTTTGCCCGTTAAACCAACTTGCTCATGACCTTTGATTAAACCTGAAGTATTATCTACGTTGGCATTGCCATTGCTATTGCCATTGACCTGGACATGAGTTGATTCAATACGACCGTTAGCATTATTAAGCGTTTGGCTAACATTTAATGTGGCGGCATTACCCGCGACCATTTGACCCTTGCTATTGTCGATCACTGCCGCGGTTAACGTGGCATCACCACCGGCAATCAACCCTTTCGATAAGATAGCATCGGGAGCTTGTTTGGTATCGCTGTTGCTAATAGTGCCGGCATTCACCGTTAAATCTTGATTGGCCAGCACCAAGCCATGATTGCTGTTATCAACTACGGCTGCGGTCACACTGGTGGTATGACCCAATAACTGACCGGTTTGATTGGTTAAGTTAGCATTGCCAGCATTCACCATTAACGCTTGTTTGGCCGCGATTTCCCCTGCCTTATTATTGACGCTGCTACCGGTGCTGCTAAGGTTTAAAGCATTGGCGTTGATACGACCGTGATTGTTATTGACATCCCCAGCGTGAATGACAGCAGTGCCGTTGGCTAACATACCCAGGGGTTTAGTAGCATCGCTCGATTTGGTGTATTGATTATCAAGTAACCCTTGGGTGGTAATGGTTAAACTGCCATCGGCTGCACTTTGGCTAATGAAGCCGGCATTGTTGTTTAAGGTTTGCGCTGTTAGTGCTACGTTGCTACCCGCCAAGGTCCCGCTTTGGTTATTAAGCGCACCGGTCGCAGCCACGGTTAACGCATCGTTGGTGGCAATTTGACCTTGGTTGGCGACATTGCCCTGAGTAATGGTAATCGCTTTTGCCGCTTGAATGCTACCTGACTCGGTATTGGTTAGACTGCCACCTGCTATAGTGACCGCATCATTGACACTGGCAATGCTGCCTGAGTTAGTGGTGGTACCTGCGTTAATCGCCATCGCTTGATTGGCGACAATCAAGGCCTTGTCATTGTTAAGCGCTTCAGCATTCACCGTTAACGCACTGGCAGCCGATAGCATGGCGCCATTGCCATTGGTAATCGTCCCGCCGTTTACCGTCAGATCGTTGGCGCTTTGAATCACTGAGTCGCTGCCTTGCGAGTTGACACCACCCGTTACCGTTAAATCGCCTTGACTGGTTAAAATTTTACCGCCTTGGTTATTAAGCGTTTGGTTAGTTAACTGCCCGGCAGTAATCGTTGCCTGCGCTGCTTGTATGACACCGGCATCATTGGTGACGGTGCCTGCGCTGGTTAAAGTTAACCCCCTATTGGTGATCAACTGACCGCGGGTGTTATTGACACTGGCACCACTGATACGCATGTCACCGCTGCCAGTGTGAATCAGTGCGCCGTCTTGGTTATTGACAATACCTGTGGCGGTTACATTAAGGTTGCTGGCATTGCCACCCAATTGACCGCCTTGGTTGTTAAAGTTGCCCGTATAAATGGTGAAATCGGCACTGCCCGTTTGATTGATAGTGCCGCCTTGGTTCGACACATTGCCGGCGTTAATGGCAAAGCGATCCGCTTGCATCACTGCCTTATGCGTCGCATCTAACGAGTCATGTATCAAGCTTGCAGGCGTTTTAATGGCAATTTGCCCGGCTGCTTGGGTTTGCGCACCGCTTAGAGTGATATCACCCGTTTTAGCAGTGAGTGCGATAGTTTGCGCTTGGTTTTGACTGCCGGTGTAGTTCAATGCGCTGCCTGTAACCGTTAAATCACCGGCGGCCAAGTTTAATCCGGCATTACTTTGCGCGTCACGGCTATTGATGGTTAAATGGGCAGGTAGGGTGCTTAATTTGCCATCAGGGTTAAGACCGGCGATCAATTGACCGGTAGCCGTTTGAGTAAGGCTACCCGTATCCAAGGTTAGCTGGTTACCAGCTGCCATCATGGCAGTGTTGGTTAAATTACCTTGGTTGGTGATAGCGGCATTGCCGCCCGCGTAGACACTACCGGTATTACTAAAGCGTTGACTGGTGGTGGTTAACTGATCACGACTGCTGATTTGCCCGGTGTTAGTGATGTCAGCTGCCGTCACCGCTAAGCTGCCATTACTGGCATAAACCGCCGCTTTGTTGGTGTTCGCCAACGTCCCTGTTAAATCTAGACGGCTGTCAGCTGTTGATGCGGCACTTAAGGCAGCGACCACCCCATTATCATTGTTTAAGTTGTTCGCGGTAATATCAAAGCGTTTGCCTTGAATACCGCCGCGTTGTTGGTTGTCACTATTATTAATATCCCCGGCAATCTGCCAGGTTTGCTCACCGAGGCTTAACACACTACCTTGCTGGCTATTATTCACGCGGCTTGCGGTCAATAAAAGACTACCACTACCTGCATGCTCAATACGACCGGTTTGGTTGTTTAAATCAGCAGTATTGATGGTCAAGTTTTGGCTATTGGTGGCAATGACACCGTCTTGATTATTGAGTCCGCCCGGTAAGTTTAGGCTTAAATCATGGGTGCCTGCTTGGGTAATATTGCCATGTCGGTTATCTAACGCGTTGGCAGTGAGGTTAAGCGTGTTAGCCGCCAATTTACCGTTTTGGTTATTTAACCTGCCTTTGGCATTTAGGCTCATGGTCTCGGTGGCGGTAAGCTTGGCGTCTTGGGTGGATAAATCACCGTCCGAACTTAAGCTAATTTCCCCCGCTTGGGTGGTGCTACCGGCTAAATCGGTGGGGTTGCCGGTTAGGCTGAATTTGCCGGTAGCAAGGTGCGTGCCACGGCTGGTCAAAGCGCCGGTTGTATTGACGATCAGATCTGCTTTGTGGGTCGATAAGGTGCCATCGGCGTTTAAGCCAGCGGCTAGCACACCGGTATTGCTGTTATTAAGGCTGCTAGTGGTTATAGTCGTCGCACCACCACTACCAATAATGCCGCTATTATCAATGGCGCCGCTGGTCAAGCGATTGCCCGTGCCGCCATACAGCTGACCGCTGTTGGTAAGATTTTGGCTTTGCGTGGTAAGCCCACCGGTCGCGGTAATGGCGCCGCGATCATTGTTTAATCCTGCGGCGGTGATATTGGCATCGCCTTGGGCACTGATATTGCCTTGCGTATTGATTAAGTCGCCTTGGCTGGTTAGTGTTAAATTGCCTTTGGCATCGACTGTGCCGCGGCTGTTATCTAGACTTGCAGCACGGATATCGGTGACTTTGCCTTGAATCACACCGTCGCTATTATTTATTGCCCCAGTACTGTCAATACGGGCATCGCCTAAAGTCGCTAACACGCCTTGGGCATTATTAATCGGCGATTGGCTGGTCAGGTGAATACCCTGTTTGCTAACAATTTGCCCTTGCACGTTGTTAAACTGGCTAAGTTGCCAGTTTAGTGTATCAAGCTGAATGCGGCTGTTTTGGTTATCAACGCGGTTGGCCGCTTGTAAACCATTGACTGCGATACTGGATTTATCCGTATTGGTTAAGGTTTGGGTGGTGACATCCATACCGCCATTGGCAGTAATGATGGCATTGCTGCCTTGGTTGTCAATCTGTTTAGCCGTGATTTGCCCATTAGCCGTCACCGGTTCAAGCACCGGTACAGACGTATCTGGGGTAGGATTGGTGCTGTTACTGGTATTATTGGCAACTTGCTGACTGCCCGTCGCCGCGGTGCTAGGGGCGTTGGCTAAGCTTGGGGTAGTGGCAGTCGGTTGATCAGCATATAAGGCTTGACCAATGATCGCTTGATGTTGGTTGGTAAGCCCAGTCGTGGTAACAGCAAGGTTGCCGCTGCCGGTTTGTTCAATCCGCCCTTGGTTGCTAAGGCTGTCAGTGGTTAGATTCACTTGTCCAGCACTTAGGGTGCCGGTGTTGGTGGTGGTGGTATTGCGGATAGAACCTTGTGAGCGTGCGCTAATCAGTCCACTGTTGGTTAAGCTGCTACTAGTAAGCTGCACGCCTTGTTGGCTACTGGCAATGGTGCCGCTGTTGGTGATGGCATTGCCATTGACGTTTACTGTTGCACCGTCTTTGGCACCCATAAAGCCGGTGTTGGTGAGGTTACCTTGGGCATCCAAACTTAAGCTATTGCTGGCACTAATATCCCCGGCATTGGTTACCCCTAAGCCTTTATCGGTACCAATCAGACGGATTTTACCGGCATACATACCACCAAGGCTTGAAACATCTAACGCAACGCCGGTAGCTTGGTTAGTTGCCGCTGGGTCCTTATGGGTGATTTGGGTGTTACTGGCATCGCTGTCATAGCTAACTTGGTTGCTGCCTGAGATGACATCCAAGTTTTTAGCATACACCTTTGCGTTAATCTCATTGGTTTGAGCAATCAATTGCGTATAGTCACTGGTGCTGGTATCCAATCCTTTACCATCGATGCGAATTTTACCGCCATTCACATCAAAGCCGGTAAGTCTGCCATCCGCCATTTGTGCTTGACCGGTGGTTAGGGTGGTGCGAGAGGCATTGATAAATCCGCAGCCCGAACAGGTAATACCCGCGGGGTTAGCAATCACCAGCTCGGCTTTGCCCCCGGCAATTTCGGTATAACCGGCCAATTGACTGGGGCTGGTTGAATTGACCTGACCTAAAATAACTTTGGCTTCCCCTTTACCAAGCCACGGGTTACCTTCCACCCACCCAGCCGTTTGGGTCTGGGTGTTTTTTCGGCTGTTGTTTAAAATAACGCCGTCACTACCTACGTCAAATTGACTAAAGCTGTTTTTAGAGACGCCCGCTGCTGAGGGGGTTTGGATGTTAACTTGGGTTATGCCACTGGCGGTTGTTAAAATGGTGGCTTGTTCGTTTTTAGCAGCATTACTATCAGCAATCACTTGGGTTTGTACGTCGGCATGGGCCCATTGTGCCGTCCCTAAACTGACTAAAACAGCTGCGGTAAGCGTCAGCCATTTACCATAGCAGTAGCCAACCACACCCCATGCTTGACTGTCAGCTGTGCTGTGGCTGTTGTCATGACCACCTTGGCTGCCAGCTTTGCCTTGGGCCACAGTTTTTTCTGAAACCACGACTAGGCGACCTAGGTTTTTATTAAAGATCACACGATACAGGCGGCTATTCATAGCGTTTTCCTTATTGGGTTACCCCTATGCTGTTTTTTTAGGAAGATGGGAGGTCAATGCGTGCAGCGAGTAGGGGTAAGGTAATATGTTGGTAAAAAACATCAAGCCCTGCCGTCTCTAATACAGTCAAGACAGGGTTAAAGAGATTAAAATTCAAAGTTTAAGCTAAAGCCTGAGACCCAATGTTTGTCACCAAAGCCATCGGGCTGTTTGAGTGGGTAACCGGTGAACACATCATAGCTTGCGTGCAGTGGGGCGATTTGACCTTTGATACCCACCGCAGCGCCGACCAGACTGTGGCCGAGCAGTAAATCGTTTTGGTCTTTGTTTTTCATGGACACATACCCAGCATCAACACCGGCGTAGATGGCATGCGGTTGGTTGCCTAAATACAAGCTCACATCTTGACGGGCTAAAACGCCATGATCACCGGCTAAGGTGCGTTCGCCATCAAAGCCGCGCACGCTGTAACGACCGCCAATCGCCATACGCTCACTGGGCACCAACGCATCCATCGCATATTGGCCTTTGATAGTACCGGTGTACACCCACTGCTGTGGTTTGTTAGCTAGGTTTAAGCGAAATGGCCGGGTTAAACTGCTGCTAAGTTTGTAAATACCGGTACGGGCGGTACCTTCGTTAAATAAACGCTCAGGCGGGTCAATGGCATTTAAAGCACCGGTACCACGTTGATAGGTTAGCTCAGTTCTCAGCGAAGCATCGCCTAATTTGCGTTCATCAGTCAGTCCTGCGGTCCAACCAGCAATTTTTCGGCGCTGTACGTCCACTTCAGTGTCGTCAATATAATTGTTTTGTGATTTCACAAAGCCGCCGGCATTAAGCCAGGTTTTACTGTTAGCATCACGGTGGGCCAAATAGTGACTCCCTACTGTCAGGTTATCGCTTTCACCACGGTACTGGTAGTCTTGGTTAGCACCAGCCACCGTTTGATTATAGGTGTAATGACTGGCATTGGCATCCAATAACCAGCGATCAATCGGTAGCACATAGCCCAAGGCATAGTTTTCGCTACCTTTGTCACCCGTTACTTGATCATTAATTTGGTTGCCCAGGTCGCGGCCATAGCTGACATACAGTAGATCATTTAAATTTGCCATATTGTCGAGACTTAGCGTGACATTGCCTTGGTATTTACCGGTGGCTTTAGACCCAGAGTCATCAATGCCGATGCCTAAGCGCGCTTTACGGCGCTGCGCGTATTTGATTAACACATCACTGTGACCCGGGGCTTGCGAAGTACTGCTTGGACTGATAGAAAAATCAGCGTCAGCAGTTGGCACCCGCTTTAGGTTTTCAAGACCGGTCTCAAGGTCACGAATATTTAAGATATCACCAGACTTTAACGGCAGCGCAGGGGTAAAGTTGGCGGGTAGCCCTGTGGCGTCAACATACACAGGTACGTTGCTTTGACGGGTGTCGGCTTTAATTTGGTCGATATAACCTGGAATAATGGTTAACAGTAAGGTGCCACTTTGCAAGTTCTGGTTACCAATGACCACGCGGGTGGTGGCATAGCCGCGTTCAATGATGCGATTTTGTACTTGAGTAACCACGCTGGTAATCTCATTAATCCCTAAGCATTTGCCCAGTACGCTGCTATCGCCTTGGATCACTGGCAATAGCGCAAAGTCGAAGTTGTGCAAGTCTTGAGAGGCTCTATGATCAAGGGCAGTCAGGGCGATTTGGTTAATGGTAAAGCAAGGGGCATTGGGGTCAACCGTGGCAGAGACGTTAGTTGGCGCCACGGCTTTGGTGTCAATGGTTACTGTGGGGTTTGGAATCAATGCCTGATTGCGTGCGGCGTCGCGCTGTTGTTGTAGCTGTATTTGGTTATCAGCAATTTGTTGGGGGGTGAGTGCCATCGCTTGGGATTGGGCCAAGATAGGTAAGATTAGCCATAGGCTGATAGGATACATCTTTATTGTTTTGGGTAAACGAGGCAATGATTGAACAGCACGCTTGGAGGAACTAACTGTATAAATTAACGACATCTTAAGGCAAATCCATTCTACAAACAGGTGTTTAGTCGCAAATTTACGCTTGTCTTGTTTAATTGTAAATAACTGATCAAAAAATAGTTAACAAATTAACACTAATAAACATTTAGCAATCAATTGTAACATTATGCTCAAGATTTTATTGGCTATGAGATTAGAGTTTTTTTAGAGTGAAATCAGATTCCTTTTTCATTAAAAACACTTGTTATTGTTGAAAATGATAATCGCTGATTAAGTCAGCGGTTTTATCGTATTTGGCTTTTAACAAAAATATTTATCATTTTTTCACTGTTATCGTATCAATATTCTCATGAATTATTCTTTATAAGATTGAATCCATTATATTTATGCAGTTCATTAAATACTTTGTTCGCAAATAAATTATTTAGAACTAGACGTTTTAATCTTGAGAAATAAAATTATAGAAAATATTAATATAATATTCATGGATTTATTTTTTTAACACATATTCTAAAAATATTATGCAAAATGTAGAAAAAATTATGCATAAGACTATTATTTTTATTCAATTATTAAAATTTTTTGATATAATAAGTCCTAAATATTTTTTGAGGTATCTCTATGGATTATTTTCCTATTATTACTTCGATCTGCAGAGCGAGCATGGGTTCGCCATCAGTAGCAGTCATAAATAATATAAAGAAACTTATTAAAGCATTAGAGAAGGATAATAAATTTGAAGAAGCTAATAAGCTTAAAGATATTTTAGACAGTCAATCATTAAAAGCTGAGTTGAAACCAAGTAGAGTAAGTCTATCTAAATATTATTTTGAAGGCGAAAGAATGCCAGAGGGGATAAAACCGCCAGTTGATAAGGAGTCAGGCAATTACCTAGCAGAAATAATATTTCCTAAAAACTTGGTTGACATGAGACCTATTTTTGACTTAACACTAAATAACAGTATCGATTATCTACTCGAAGAATGGATGAATATTGAACATTTAAATACAAATAATGTTAAGCCAGCATATTCAGTCATGTTATTTGGAGAGCCAGGAACAGGAAAAACACTGCTTGCTCAGTATTTAGCGAAAAAATTAGAATTGCCGTTGATTACGGCTAAGCTTGACGGCTTATTATCGTCATTTTTAGGTACTACAGCTAGAAACATATCAAATTTATTTTCATTCGCAAATAGATATAAATGTGTTTTGCTATTAGATGAGTTTGATTCGATTGCTAAATTAAGGGACGATCCAAATGAACTTGGTGAATTAAAGCGAGTTGTTAATACTCTTCTTCAGTGCTTGGATGAGCGTGGCAAAACTGGATTTACAGTTGCTATTACAAATCATGATCAGTTACTCGATTCCGCAATATGGAGAAGGTTTGATTTAAGGATTCAAATTCCTAAACCAAATTTGAAAATTAGACAGGAAATTATCTCTAGTAATGCTTATCAAGCTTTTGGCTTTTCAGATTTACAGAACAAATTTTTATCGGTTGTGACAGAAGGTTATAGTGGTTCAGATATTGATAAATTGATGAATTTCCTTTTTAGGAAGAAAATACTTTCAAATGAAAATTTTAATTTTATAGAAGCACTCAAAGAATTTATTACCCTGAATGCAAATTTAACAGATCCAAAATTCCTTACATCTATAAATGAGAGTGAAGATGCATTAATTCGTAATTTAAATAAAGATGAAGGTTTCAAATTTAATCAAAGGGAAATTGCTGAACTTTTGAATACATCTCAGTCTAATATAAGTAGAGTTTTAAAGAAGGAATTATAACAATGAGCAACCCTGTTCAAATTATTTTAAACTCGAGAAATTTTATACAGCGTGTAGTTCCTACGCCAGGCGGTAGTAATACAGACTTTTTTAGTGGTAGGGATAAAGAGTTCATTAATCATAAGCAAAACTTAATATCTTCCATAGACTCTATTGTACAGTCATCACCAGATGATGGACTCATCTATGCAAATGTCGAGCTACAGGTTAATGGATGGGCTAAAAGCCATCGTCCAGTGAATAAAATTTTCAATGATAAAAATATTGAGAGCATAACTGCAGGTAATGAACTTGGAAATATTATTATTGGTACTACAAAAGAAAAGTTGAATGAAATTAGTTCTATTATTAGTAAGGCTCCGAATCACAACTCAATAGAAATAGACAAAAAAACGGGAAATCCTAAAGAAAAAGTCACGCCTCTAAGAAGTGAAGTCGGGGTAATTCGCTCATTAAGATTGTATGATAAAAGTGATAAACGAAGCTTCAGTGCACAGCAAGCGATGGAATGGCTTTGTAGTCAAGATGTTGGTAGTGTCTATTACATTGAAACTTTTATCAGCTCTAAAAATTATACACTTCTTGAAGAAAGTGAGTTACAAAATTGTTTTCACAAAATAAAAGAAAAATTACTAATGTTAGAGGTAATCAATTTAGATCTCGACTTAGAAATTGATAGTTTAATTTTCATCATTAAGTTTAAAAACAATAATGATTTGAGAAATCAAAGTATTCATGTGGAGTTGCTAGATATTTTAGACAACTCTTCTATAGTAAGAATGGTCTACTTGCCACCTGTGATTCAATCTTTAGAAAGCACAAATTTGGGATCTTCTAGTCTATCAACGTTTGCTCCCGAAGAGGGTAAATCATACGCTGTAGTAGGTGTTATAGATACTGGTATTGCTGATAATGATGTACTTAGACCTTGGGTTACTGGGGGCATTGAATTTATACAGGATGATCTACAGCAAGAGCGAAATCATGGAACATTTATCGCTGGTTTGTTAGCTCATGCTACCCAAATAAATAATGATAAATTTATCAAGGAAGCACCATGCAAGATATTCGATATTGATTTATTTCCGACTTTTAGCTTTGAAGAGTTTTATAGTAATGGCTTTATTGATTTTTTAAAACAGCTTGATGATTATTTACCAGAAGTTAAGGCAAAAGGCATTAAAATTCTAAGAACCTGTTCACAATCTTTTCAGCAACAAAGCGATGAAAGCGAGATTGGTAAGTTGAAGGCTTGAGTTTAAATGACGCTCACAGTTTTTCCATAAGCGTCTATTTTTCTCAAGCCAAGCAAACGAACGTTCTACAACCCATCGCTTTGGTATGACTTTAAACGTATGCAGTTCATCTCTTTTGGCAACTTCTGTGGTAACGGTTTCGCCTAAAATAGATTTAACACTATTAGCAAATGCCTCACCTCGATAACCGCCATCAACCATCACATTTTTTACCCGGCTTAAGCGTTTAGCATGTTGACGAAGTAACGTTTTAGCACCTTCACGGTCGGTGATATTGGCAGTGGTAATACAGATAGCATGCGGCAAGCCTTGGCTATCTACTGCAATATGGCGCTTAATCCCTGATACTTTCTTTCCTGCGTCATAGCCTTTGTGTTTGGCGGTATCTGTATTCTTAACGCTTTGAGCATCGATGATGATAAAACTGGTTTTGCCCTTACGTTTGTGTTTCTTCCGCGCTTTTTTGACCAATTTTTTTTAAGGCTTGATGAAGAATGCTGTTGCTTTCTTCGTCAAGCTCACTCCATTTCTGAAAGTAGGCGTGGACGGTGCGCCATTTGGGAAAGTCATGCGGCAGCTGTCGCCACTGGCAACCTGTTCTTAGTACATACAATAACCCACAAAATACGTCATACAGGTCAACCGTTCTTGGTTTGGTCTTCTTCCTTGCACTTTCTAAAATCGGTAGTATGTGCTCAAATTGTTTTCGGCTAATGTCGCTTGGATAGGCTTTTCTCATGGTGATTGATTCGGTTATTAATTGATTACGTAGCTTATCCTAGCATATTTTTTAATCGTGAACAGGTTCTAAACATGAGTTTAAATCTTGTGAGTTGTGTTAATGACCAGTCATATAGTTTATACGCTGATTTTCTGGATAAGATGAGTAAAAAACACGGCGTAATATTTGTACTTTCTGCTGGCAATTTACAACCCAAATTAGCTCGTGATGAGTGGCCAGTAGATAAGGTAGATGCTTTAAAACAACTTGCAGAATATCCTTATCAAGGTGAAGATAGAATTTATATACCTTCTGAAAGTGTCTTATCAGTGACTGTTGGTTCTGTAGATCCTGAATTAACATCTGATCAATTTTTTCCTAGCAGATTTTCAAGACGTGGTCCAGGGGTTTCTTTTGCACAGAAGCCAGATTTAGTTCATGTGGGTGGTAGTATGATTCAACCCCATCATCTAAAATCCTTTAGCCCAAATGGAAGTATAACTTCTGGCTGTGGTACTAGCTATTCTGCTCCTTTAGTCGCTAAAACTCTAGCTAATATTGATCACCTCATTGAAGGAGATTGTAAGCTTGAAACATTAAAAGCATTATTGATACATAATGCTGAAAAACCAGACTGGACTCAGATTAGAGAACTTAAAGCTATTTCAAATGATTTTGTAGGCTATGGCATACCTAAAAATGCTTATGAGTCATTAACCACTGCAGACAACGAGATTACAATGGTTTTTGAAGGTGAAATTTCCAAAAATCAAGAACTAAATTTTGAGTTTTCTTGGCCACAATCATTAGTAACGCCTTCTGGTGGAATTTCAGGTACTGCACAAGTTACATTAGTTTATACCCCTAATATTGATCGTCACAATGGTGCCGAATTCATTTTAAACTCTTTAGATGTTCGTTTAAGACAACAGACTGATAAAACTAATCAAGAAGGCGAACCAATATTTAAAAATATTCTAACTAATGATAAAGATTACGCATTTGAAAAAGATATGATTCAGCATGGGCTTAAATGGTGGCCTGTCAGAAAAATACAGAACAAATGGACAAATAAAGGTAGATATTCTCTATGTCGTTTAGTTGTCGAGCCACTTGCAAGATCTGGATACGAGATAATTGAACCAGTACCGTTTACCGTGATTTTAACTATTTCTGATGATAAAAAGAAACATCATATCTTTGATGAGATGAAACAACAATTAACTGCAAATGGTGTGTTAGCGAATGATATAAGAACCCATGTCTCTAATAGATTACGAACATAGTAAAAGGTTAAAAATTTTGGTAGTGGTTTGAAAAGTATGTTATTTAAAAACTTATAATACCAATTGACCTCTGAAAGCTTTGATTTACTAACTTTTAGCATATTCATGTTTTAGTCAGCATACTTTTCAAACCACTACCAAAATTCGAATAGTATCAGCATTGATTTTAAATATAGGTAGCTTTGCTTATTGTAAAACATTTTTAAAGTTATTTTTTTTGAGGATAAACAAATAGTGAGTAATCAAATTTCTCTTTCCAATAGTTGTTTCTTAGTAGCAGGAAGTATTTCAAATAGTACAAATGATGAAAAAATAGACCTATCTCATAGATTTATTAAAACTCTTGTTGCAGACATAATTAATACTGGTGGTAGCTTTATTAGTTATCTTTCAGCAGAACTCGTTAACAAAAACCAAAAGCCATTATTATTCGATTGGACTATTGCACGGGAAATTGACCAATTAACCCTTGAAAAAAGAGATAAAATTTATTTAAAAATTGTCGCATCGAACAATTTCATGGAAAAAAAGGCGAGTCCTGAACAACGTCAACTTTTGCGTAAGATGATTGCTCGAGGTATTGCTGAATATATTTGTATTGATGATGAAACTAAAACCGGCAGTAATGTAGCTGAGGAACAGGTTAAGCATGCCACTGCGATGATTGCTTTGGGTGGTGGCAAAGGAGTATTAGATAGAGCAAATAAAATGGCGAAAAAATCTTTGCCAATACTACCACTGGATTTACAAATCGGTGCTAATAGCGAAGATGGATCTGGCGCATTAGGTCTGATTGAAAAAATTCGTAAAGATCCACTAATCTATATGCCAAATACTGGTCATACGGTTGTGAAAAAATTTGAGGCTCTTTCTTTAGAAGAACCTGTATTAGATTTATCTGAGATTTCGAAGAGAATTATTGAAATTTTTTACGAAGAAGAGCAGGCCAGGTTATCCTCTTTACCACCTGATATATTAATTTTAACTGCTTTACCAGTTGAATTATCAGCAGCGAAACAAGCATTAAACATTAGCGAGGATATTCAACCTAGTAGTACAAGTATAGGAATTCATTTTTGGAAAACCGCAATTGTTCAGAAAAATGAAAAATATCTAAATTGTGTTTTATCCTGTTTTGCAGGTCCAGGCAATGTTAGTGCTTCATCAATTACTTCTCACTTGCTAAGTGAATTAAATCCAAAGTGTGTAATTATGTTAGGAATCGCAGCAGGAATGCGAGAAAAATGTGAACTAGGTGAAGTTATATTATCGGAGCGAATAGTTGCTTATGAAGGTGCTGCTCTCGTCGAAGGTGGATTAATTGAACCTCGCTCTAGAGTTACGGAGTTAGATATTAAATTTAAGCAAGATATCAGTGCTTATTTATCGAATAACAATTCTCTGAAGGATCGTTTAACTCAAATTTATAAGAACCTAGAAATTGTATTACCTGAAAATATTGAGATAGGCCCTATTGCGAAGAGTGTTATACCTAAAATTGCTACTATTGGTAGTGGTGAAAAACTACTTAGAGATCCAGAAAAATTTAAAGCATTAAGAAAGATTAATGGAAAAATAGAAATAGCTGAGATGGAAGGTACAGGGTTGTTTGAAGCATGTGATAATTATAAAAAACCTGTTTTAATGATTAGAGGTATTAGTGATTTTGGCGATTCTACAAAAGATAATCGTTTTCATTCTTTGGCAGCAAAAGCGGCGGCAGCAGTAACAGTAGATTTCATCATCGATGGTTTGACATTTATTAACTTAGGGCTTACGCAAAGACGACCGAAGGCGAGCGTAACTGCTCACGCAAATAATCACTGAGTAAACCCCTTTTAACCTGATATAAAGATTGTTTTAACCGTTTAGCTTGTCTGGCTAACTGCAGCCAAACCAGCATACAACAACAAATATGATTCCGCTGAATACGAGCCTTACGACACTGATTAGCTTCAATACCAGTGAGTTGTTTAAGTTCTCGGTGAAACTGCTCAATCTTCCAGCGGATGGCACACACCAATCGTGTGCCATCTGATGAATCCTGATTGGTGTCATTGGTGACAATCCAGTCCGTGCGGTTTTCATTAACCACTACTCGGAACAGTTGCACTTTGTAATCTTTAGGAAAGGCATGTATTTTAATCAGTTTGCCATTTTGTTGCTCTTGGTCAGTCCAAGTTAATTCGTTGACTGCTTTGTAAGGGTTTACTCCTTTTGAATCATCGACTTTGCGATTGGATTTTAAAGGACAATAATAGATTTTTTGTAAGTTATCAATATACAGCATAATGTCTTTGGTGGCATACCATGTATCCATGAGCACATATTTGAATTTAATTTGTTTGTGTTCAATACTGTGCTGTAGCATGTCTTTTAGATGGTCAAGTTTGCTTTTGCCATCGGTGGTTTTGTCATAAATACGGTAATCAATGAGCCAGTATTGTTCGGTCTTTGGATTGACATAGATACAGTTAACGATGCAGATGCCTTTAATAATGCGATGGGCGTTGCCACTGTATTGGCGATTAACCAATTCGATTTTGTGACTATGATTTTTATCGAGTATGCTGTCATCAAAGATAAGATAGCCATCGTCGTCTAATACGATGTCGTCTTTGACTTTTTCCCATACGAGCTTGGGTTTTAGTTTGTCATGACGTAGGTATCGATTGATGCGGTCATGACTAATTGATTCAGGATGATGTTCTGCGTAGTTGGTAAGGGTGTAATTGGTTTGGCTTACCAGTAAATATTGACAGTAGTCTAGGCGGGTGATAGCTTTTTTCTTCATCTCTTTATGCTATAGTGAAAACTGAATTATATCGAACAGGGTCGTTCGTGGTAGGCCTGTCGAACCATAACGACCGTTACCCTTAGACAAGCTCAGGGCAAACGGTGCTTACTATAATTTAGGATTGACTATACTATATTTTTATCCGCTTTCGCAAAATTTTATGCTTTTTGCGTAAGTCCTATAACTAATAAAGGAATTGCATAACAATGTCACTTAAAAATTCAGAACTACAATATTATGATAGTAATGTTTTACGTTTGTCCTCTGAAAAACGTAAAGAGTATCACACACAAGTTGATAATTTAATAACTGAGTTAAGCAAACATATAACCTCAAACTCTGATTTGAAAATAGCCAAAGTAGTTAAAGCTGGCTCTTTTGCTAAATATACAATTTTAAAAAAGACAATAGATGATCCCATTGATGTAGACATTGTATTTTATATTAGTAATAAAAATATTGAAGAATCAACATTAGATAATCTTAATGATTTAATTTACACGTTATTAATCAAAATTTACCCTAATAAAGCCGTAGAAGACTTTGAAATTCAAAAAAAAGCAACAACGGTAACATTTATCAAAAGTGGACTAAGTGTGGACGTAGTTCCTGTAATTCAAGATGTACAAGATCCAAATCATGGTTGGCAGTATGATTTGATAACTAAACAAACAAATCTGACTTGTGCTCCTTGTCACATTCAATTCATCCGTGATAGGAAAAACTCAGATAAGCATTATCGAACTCTAGTTCGTATGGCAAAACGATGGAAGAATTTCGCTTGTCCTCCTGGTCTAAAGTCCTTTCATATAGAACTAATACTAGCTTTTTTGCAGGATCGTTATGGTCCTACCGAGAGTATTGAACAACGTTTTAGAGAATTTTTAGGATATATCGCACAAAGTGAATTGAATGAGCGTATCGATTTTCCTGAAAATTCTGGTAAGACCCAAAAAAAATTTTCTGATCCTGTCGTAATCGTAGATCCTTCTAATTACGAAAATAATGTAGCATCCCGAATAACTCTAGAAGAAAAAAAGCTAATTGTTAGCAAAGCGTTACAAGCTTGGGAAATTGCGAACTATGCATCAGTCGAAGATGATAATGATATTTGGAAGGAAATTTTTGGTAATAAGTTCAAGATTAAGGATTAAGGATTAAGGATTAAAGAATGAGTAATTCATACTCCAGTACTTATTCAAGTACTTACACTGTGGCTGATGTTGAAAAGGTCATACGTAGTATTAAAGCAGATTTAATTATGATTGCAAGTAGTACAAGGGCTATGACGGAGGATAAAGCTCGATCATATGCTCATGATATTGAATTACTAGCAAAAAATGAATATTTATCCAAAGTTGATGTAACTTTGATATCTTCACAAGGTTCAGAGATTAAAGCACTAAAATATATTTTTCAGTCAGAGAATGCTTCAGGTGGTGAAAGACCGGGCGGAGTTATGTGGCCCTATACACCTAGCGGACGAGTTAGAATTATTTTATCGTATACTGAAAAATATCGTAATGAATCAGAAAAATCTTCCAAATTAGTATTGGAAAATAATTGGGTCTCGACAACGGAAAGTACCACTCATAGCACCCTTTCTAATTCTGGAGGACGAGGCTATAGCAGTAACGGTTATGGAGTTAATAGGAGTGACTATTCATGAATAAATCGACAGTTTTCGAAATTAAGACAGATTTGCCGATTAAGGCATTAGATGATTTAGCTGACAAACTACTTGGGTTCGATTCTAGATATTTACGCATTAAAAAACATTTGCAACTTTTACTTCAAACTGATGAGTTAAAGCAATGGAGCGAACAGAAACATGGTAAAAAATTAGCAATTATTGACCTTCTGCTTGACCAATATCCTTTAGCTATTTTTCATGGTGATGTAGGTACTGGTAAAACTGCAAATGCAGAGGCTATAGTCAACAAATTGGCTCGAGATGCGAAAATTGAAGATGCCTTGCTATTTAAATTAAGTAATAAAGTTAGAGGCACGGGTAAAGTTGGTGAAATGGGTACACTAATTTCACAGGCATTTGATGAAATAGCTAGATCTATTGGAAACGGTAATGGTCGTGCATTTCTGATTATTGATGAAGGAGATTCGCTTGGAGCATCTCGAAGTCAAGAACACAGTCATCATGAAGATAAAGTGGGCGTAAACACACTGATTCAATCAATTGATGAATTAAGAAAACATGGAGGTCGTATATTTGCAATTTTATGCACTAATAGGTTAGATGCATTAGATGCTGCTGTTTTAAGAAGAGCTTCTATCATTGAAGAATTCACTCGTCCCTCAGATGAAGAAAGGCACGAACTTTTTACTCTTGACCTATCTGATCTAAATTTTTCTAGGGATCAAATTGCTGAATTAGTAAGTAAAACAGCTGCTCATGGACAAGAGCCAAGTTGGACTTATTCAGATATTCGTACACGTTTATATCCAGCCGCAGTTGCTTTAGCATTTCCAAATACTGCATTGAATATCTCACATTTTCAGCAGGCTCTAAGCAAGCTTAAACCATCACCTAAAATGGATACATAAAAATATCTTAACTTAAGGAGGTTATGCATGTGTAAACATGAGGTCTATATATCTGTAGATATTGAAACATCAGGTCCTATAGTTAGCGAGCATAGTATGCTTACTATAGGAGCTTGCTTAGTTTATGAGCCTGATATTGAGTTTTCCATAATGTTACAACCCATTAGTAATAAAGCGGTTGAAGAGGCGTTGAAAGTTTCTGGTATAACTTTAGAGCAGGCACTTGAAAAAGGAATACCTCCTTTGGAAGCAATGGTTCAATTTGAACATTGGATTAATCAAAATGTATCTAAAAATGCAAAGCCCGTTTTCGTAGGACTTAATGCTCCATTTGATTGGTCTTTTATTAATTTCTATTTTTTGAAATATTTGGATAGAAATCCATTTGGCATCACTGCTATAGATATTAAAGCCCTTTTTATGGGGGCTACAAAATGTAACTGGCATGATACAAGATCTAGTTCAATACATAAATATGTGAATGCCAGTTTGAAAGGGGATCATGACGCTTTGCATGATGCACGATACCAAGCGGAGTTATTTAGACTAGTTTATTCATTAAATCTATAGTTGTTATAGATTAATATAATTTTAATTACACTTTTTTCTGGTAAAAATAGTATGACCAATAAAATTAGTTCAGAACAGGCAGTCGAGCATGCTTGGAAGTACTTCGAGCTACATTCAAATCAAAGAATTACAATGTTTAACTATTTTCTTTTTATTGTTGTAGGATTAGGTACAGCTATAGGCGTATCTATGCAATCTTCAATTACATTTGCGTATATAGGAATATTTTTATCTATTTTCTTAAGTGTAAGCTCGTTCTTCTTCTGGAAGTTAGATCAAAGAACATCATTTTTGATTAAACAATCGGAAGAAGTTTTCAAAAAATTAGAAAGAAACTCTTCAATTGATATTGGAATTTTTTGTAATGAAGAAAATAATTTAATAAAAGCTAATGAAAAGAAGAATTTCTTTTCAAAAATTATGACTTACGGCTCTATTTTTAGGGCAACTTTTCTGGTGATGGGAATAATAGGGATTATGGGAGTTCTAGTATTTAGCTTAATTATTGCTAAAGAAATTTCTTTTGAGTCTAACTCAAAGGTTGATAATACTCCAATTTGTAAGAAGTAATTGTAATGAAATACATATCTTATTCTTATGCCATACAAAATTACTTTGAATACTCTCAGTAATTGTAAAATAAAGATTATGAGCTTTTTCCATAATCTGTGAATTTGTTTGGATAAATGGAATCTCCGTAATTTTTTTGATTCGCCCATCTTTGATTATGTTAAATATTCAAATTCAAACGCATCCTATCAAGGGATATAGATGCTTAGCACTTGCATGAGCGTTTAGTCTTTTACATGATTGGTTTTTTTAGCTCGATGTTGAAATGCTTTCTTGAAGTACTCCGCCCCTGCTTTGTTGTAAGCTATCAATTCTTGTTCTTGTTTCTCAGTTAATTTAAGATGTCGAGTATATTTATTATTGTTCGGTACTATAATTTTCAGTTGCTGTTTCATGTTGATTTCCCTTACGCTGTTCTAAGGCTTACCTTACTGCCTCAACATTCTTTAATTTGTTCTAACATTGGATTTTTAAGATGCCCAACCTATTGTTAGATAATCTTGTTTAAACGGTAGCCAAATTCTTTATAGCTATATTCATCTAAACCCTGTTTTTCATCAAGGGATTGTCATATATTTTACTAGACTGCAACATCCACCTAGTAATCAAAGGCAATCATAACAGTTGCTACCACAACCTTACTATCACGATTGCCGATATATACTTTTAATCGGTCAACACAGAATTTGAACCATAATCTATGTTAAACGATTTTTTAGAAATTAAAATAATAAACTCAGCCACTGATAATTTTATATGATAACTGAAGTTACGCAGCCCTTTAAAAAAGCGCTATCATAACAAAAAAAGCAGTCAGCGAGAGTAAACAAATGAACAAAGACATGATAGAACTCTACAGCGACTACCTCATCGCAAGTTTTGGGCAAACCACCGCCACAGGACTTGCCAATCTACTACAAGGGAGCATCTACCATGACAGCATCACCCACTCTCTAAACAGTGAAACACTCACCGCCAAAGAACAATGGCAACTGATTAAACCCATGCTAAGACAGCATGAAAATGCCACACCCAATGCCATCGGCTATCTCATCTTTGATGACACCATACAGCCCAAACCGCACACAAGCGTCGACGACATCAACTGCTGGCACTACGACCATACCCAAAACAAAAATGTTAAAGGCATTAACCTGCTTAACTGTCTGTATCATCGCAAAGATATCGACATACCCTTAAGCTATGACATCATTACCAAATCCAATGTCTTTACCGATGACAAAGGCAACGTTAAACGTAAAAGTAATAAAACCAAAAATCAGCGACTGCTTGATATGTTTGATAGGGCAATCAAAAACCAAGTCAAATTCGACTATGTATTAGCTGATTCTTGGTTTTCAGCCAAAGCGACATTCAAACATATTCGTAAAGCTAACAAGCATTTCATCTTTGCGTTAAAGTCAAATCGCTTGGTGGCTTTAACCGCGGATGATAGAGAAAAAGGTAACTTTGTACGTATTGATGAATCTAATCTACCCGATAATACCCCTGTTCGCGGCTTTTTAAATGACTATCATGATGAAGTCTTGTTATTACGCCGAGTCTTTACAAACAAGGACGATTCTACAGGGGTGTTATATCTGGTATGCTCAGATTTGCAATGCGACAAGGATAAATTTATCAACGGCTATCAAAAACGATGGCAGGTTGAAGTGTATCATAAGTCGTTAAAGCAAAATGCCAATTTGGGTAAGTCGCCTGCTCATAGCCAAAGGGCTCGGTTTAATCATATGTTTTTAGCCACGTATGCGGTGTTTAAGCTTGAGTGTTTGAAAATCAAAACCAAGTTAAATCATTTCGCTTTGCGTACGAAGTTACTACTTTCTGCTAATCAGTCGGCTTTTGCCCAGCTTAAGGCTATTAGCGGTGCGTAACTTCAGTTTATAAGAAATTCTACGTCTGAGATGTTTTATTTTAGGGGAGAGTTACAAATCAACCACGAAAATATTTTTAAAAATTTCGCCTATTCATACCATCATGGTATTTAACTTATTGCAAACAGCCATCCTAAAACACTTGCAACAATATACCAAGCGATTGCCAGAAAACCAGGTGCGAGAAATAAAGCAAATAGATTGCCCCAAGTTAATTTAAGTTTTTTGAGAATATAGCCCAGTGACAGTGGCATAATCACAAATAGTGTTAGAAAGCTATACAGCGCCATGCCGATCAAACCAATAAGGCCATTTAAGTTCGGAAAAGGGGTAATATGGATATCCATCATCCAGTCCCATACATCCACAAAGCTATGTACAGGCACAAAGATGGCGTAAAAATAAAATGCAAGCGCATACTTATAGGGTGCACTAACCGTAGGCCACGACATAATAAGGCCATACAACCAGTAGCCAACAGCACCAATAATGGCTAGACCAATCACCACGGTAACATTATTGACCTGCATCCTTGTCTGTCTGGCTCTTGCATCTAAATAAGGACTTTGAACCGCCACCACTATTTTCTTTTCTTCCATCGTACACAATACCAATCACTATCGAAGTAAAAACACCGAAGTTTGTTAACTATTTCATCGCGCAATTTCAAACAAGTTACTGACTCGATGGAGCAAATAACCGCATAAGTTGCACCTAAAACAGGTTCATAATAGCTTAAACCTAAAATAGGTGCAATGAATTTTCGTACGTCTATACACTCGACTAAACAGCAGCAATTACGGGCGATCTTTAAAAGTCAACGGGAAGCGTTGGGTTTAACGCAGCGGCAATTAGCTGACCAAATGGGCGTCATTTATTCGCTGATTGGTAAAATAGAGACCGGTGATCGACGGTTGGATGTCTGTGAGTTTATTACCTATTGTCAAGCTTTAAAGCTCGATCCTTGTCAGGTGATAAAACTGTTAGACAATAGCTAGGCATCGCTGATTTTGAAGATAAGGCTTGTTGTTTGCTGTATTTGGTAAAACGCTTGCTTTGTCATTGACCGTAAATACGGGTAGATCAACCGCATAGCTTAATTCTACCCCTCAATTAATTTGCCTAAAACCCAGGTCCCCTATTACTTGGATATCTAGGCTCGGGCGCATCGCTAGATTTACCTTGCCCTTTTACCCGATCCACCGTCGACACAAGCTTGGCATACCCTGATAAATTATAGGGCGTTTGGTGTACATACGCTTCGGCTTGATCCGGTGTTACTGTTTGGACATGACTGCCATCAGGCGCTGCAACCGTTAAACGCCCTGCTTTTGCATGCCCCACCAACTGATCACGAACCCCCTCAAACATTCTTTTAAACATTGCCTTTAGCATCTCAAGCACTACCCCACTAATGGCTTGAGCTTCGCTAAGTACGCCTCGAAGGTGGCTTGCGTTTGTTCTAACGTCGTCTGCGTCTGTGTTAATACGCCAGAAATGTGGTGTATAGAAAAAAGTTCGTCGGATTCGTCGGTCACGGATTTCTCGAGTTTTTCCATGGCTGTCTGCAATGATTGGATTGAGGTGGTCACGGTCTGCATGGAGTCCTTTAACTCGCTCAGCGTACTGTCGATGCCGCTGTCGTCGATTGCTGAGATGCTCTGCAATTTGGTCAAGGCTGCTTGTGTCTTTTCTTCCAAGAGCCGAAATTCTTCTCTCCCTAACTTTAGCATTTTCAACTGCTCTCGATTGGTGGTCTTTAATTCGCTCAAGCAAGCTTCGATCGTTTGGGTTAGGCTGTTTGTCTTGGCGTCGATCTGCTGGTCGATATGCGCCGATAATTTCGTCAATAAGATCTGACACAGCGTCGTGATTTCTGTGCTGATCGTCTGATCGATATGCTGCTGTAACTCGCTTTGAATCTGATTGATCCGTTTGTCGAGCTGGTTGTGCAAATCGCTCGATAGTCTGTCTAAAAGCTTGGTGATGAGTTCGGTAGGCGTCGGTTGGTTCATGGCTAATTACTTCTGTTTGGAAGATCTGTTTTGTTGGGTTGGCGTCGGTAACATCGAGTTGTCCGGTGGCGTCAGTAATAAGATCTTGTTGTCCGCTTCTGACTTGGTACAGTACGCGGTCAACTGATTTTTCGGCATAATAATGACCCCATCTGGGTCGTGCTTGTTCGGATAAATATCCATCATAGAAAATGCCTTGACCTCTAAAGGCGTTCGGCTGATATAGTGCTGCAGCGTGTCCAACTGCTGTTGAGCCTGATACACCTGTTTGCCCAGATAATAATGGTACCCGAACAAACCGATAGCGGCGAAAATCCCTAAAGCGGTGACTACCCAGGCGGTTAATCCTAGCCGGTACAATCGGTTCAATTGACGTTGATGCGCTATCATCGTCTGCTGGGTATCTTGCATCAGCTGCTCGCTGACCTGCTTGATTTGGCTTGGAATCGACTGCAACGTCGTCTGGCTGGTCGCCACCGCTTGATCGCTCGCTTTGCTCACCGCTGCCTGTAATGCAGTCAGGCTGGCGTTCACCTGTGTGTTCACGTCTGTCACGCTCGTGGTGGTGGTCTGACTCAAGGTACTGACTGTCTGCGTTAAATTCGTCAACGCTTGGGTTAACTGACTCAGCTGCTGTTGTGCCGCGGTTATCTGCTCGTTGCTCAGATTTTTTGAGTTTTGGATCAAGGTTTGGCTCAAAGCCTCGATCTCGCTCACGGTGGCTTGCAAAGCGTTTTTCCAATCGCTGCTGGCGTCTTTCACGCTCTCGCTGATTGATGCTTTGAAGTGCTGCTCGATCGCTTGGTTGTCTTTTTTGCGTTGTGCCAAGCGACTCGAAACGCTGTCGGCTAAATTCTCGCTCATAGAGCATCCCCTTTAATTTAATATTACGGCCACCGTTAGGATTTTTAATGGAAATCGATTGGCCATCCTTAGCAATACGGGTAATCTCAAATACCTCACCAATGAGCCCAATCACATCCGCTTGGGTTTGGATAGCCTCATTACTGGCAATCTCATCAATCAGCCAGTTGCCGATATTCTCCTCATCAAAGACTTGAAGCGGTGGCGGTGTTTTACCCGAAACTACTGCATGCTGCTGCTTTTCTTGTTGCTTTTTAAGGCTATACTCATACCCCTTTAATCGATAAGCCCGCGTACGACTCGGATCATCGGGATCCACCAAACCATAATCATGATTGGTCAAATCTTTCCAGCTATCCACCAACCTTAGATCAAGCTCATGGTAATACACCGGCAGCGCCTTACCACTGGGCAAATGGATCTCAGCAAATACAAAATGCAGCTCTTGACGATCTTTATCTTTGTGCTCAACCCAATAGCCGCTATATTCTCCAGGCATTAAACCAGGAAACAAATTTTGTTCAAACGACTCAATGATCTCAATTTTTTGTGCATCGGTAATCGACTCTTCTGGGGCAAACGACAACACCCCTGAGGTATAAATCTTATTATTTTTAATGCCATTAATCACCTCCGTGGTATCCACCTCATTACCATAAATCAGCCGTGCCCCCTCACGCGGTTTGGTTTTATCCTCTGACGCAAACAACAAATAATTGCGTACTGCCCCACCCCCACCTGTGCGTGTCAAAGCGCCTTTACGCACCCGACCATGATTAAAAAAACGCACCAGCATTAACAACGCTCATCACGGTTGATCACATCAGTGGTATCAAGTACCGGCGCATCACTCACATACGCATCCGCTTCTTTAACCGATTTTAGTGAATACTGTTCACGTAACTGTGCCAACTCATCACCCAATTTTTGTAGTGCAAATGATAGGGATAACACATCCAATGTTTGCTTGGGATCATTAGATACCGTATGTGCATAACGCGTTAACTGATTTACATTATTGCCAATACTCACCAGCTGCCTTAATAGCTTAGGATCAACCATCGGCAAATCATGCACGCGTTTCGCGGGTTTAGGTAATTCTAATAAAAACACCCGAACAAACTCTGCCATCTGCAAACCAAAACCCTCTGCGCGACTTTTAAGCATTGTATGTTCTGCATCCGTCAGCCGTAAATTTAACCGAGTCTGTCGTTTCTCACCATCAAATTGTTTGTTTTCTGCCATTAACACAATCCCATTTGCCAACGTGGTTGGGGGTTTTAAAAGGGGGCTTCGCCCACTTTTACCAGCGACAAGGTAACACAGCACGTAGTGATCTGGTAACGCTGTCTTTGCTGGCTATAAAAACGTCTGTTAGGTTTTACTGTTTTCTTTTGATTATACGCATTTGTTATTCTTTGACAATAGGTGGCTATTTATTTTTTTACCAGATGTTGGTATGATTTTTAGGATTAGTCACAACATAGGGGGTATTAGATGTTAGCGTTAAGTAAAAAGGATCAAAGTTATTTAGACAAGTTATTGAAAAATCTTGCAGGTAAAAAGAAATTATCGAACATACAACAGCAGATTGTGTTAACTTCTCAAATTGATCCTAAGTCAGAAGATGATGTTAAAAAGTTGCGTTTGTTGATTAATGCGGATCGTAGTAAAACGGCTGCCCGTGAAAGTTCTAAGCAAGCGTTGCAGATTGATAAGGATAAGCTAATAAAAGCACAGGCGCTTCTTGAACAAAAACAAAAACGTGTCGGTGAGGTTTTTTTATCGGCGATTATGCAGGATGCGAAGTTTAGTGATAAGTTTAGTTATGCTAAGTTTTTAACGAAGATGTTTGAGCAAGGTCATTTTACCGCTCATGATCGGGTGTTGTTGTCTGAGTATTTGGCAAAGGATGTGGATCAAATTTCTTCAGTAAATTCGTCTATGGTATTGCCGGCTGAAGATAATACGTCCAAACCAGTTGCGGCAGTTGGTCAGCCTGTTTTTCATCAAGAGGCTAGTAGTGTTAATTTAGGATTGTCGCCAAGTGGTATGGCAGAAGGTTTGTCATTAACGCAGCATGATTAATGATTCAAGTGTATCGGGCGCTGTGATAGAAAATTGTTTCGCGTTGCGTTTGGCATTGCTTGTTTTTTGATTGCTTGTTTGATGATCGGTTGATTAGGTTTGTTTAAAAGTTACGAATGCGAATTTTTGTGTTGTGGGGTAGTTGTTTATGCGGCATGGTTTTATCGGTTAGCGTTTGTGAGTTCCCCAGGTGATGGGGAACAATTTTTTTAGACTTTTTTATTAGCGGTTGTTTTAGTAAGGCAAATCATCAATGATTGCTTTACTAGCTAGCATAGGAATATTGGCGAAATGTTGGCATTGGTTCGGTGCATGCATAAATGATTGACAGTCATCGCAGAGATAGTCAAGTTGCTGCAGATGTTGAAGATTGCGATAGTCAGGTTCGGTGATTCGCTGAGCGATGTTACATTCAATGCAATGGGTATGCGGGTGATAGGCTTTGACCTTTTGGGTGATGGCTGCAAGTTGATCCAAGGTGATGTGATACTGACTGCAAAGCTGCTGTAAGTGTGCTAAGGGTGTGGTGTGCCTGTTAGGGTTTTCATAGTAGGCTTGGCAAATTTGAAATTCAAACGGGTTTAGGCTGTTTTGTTGGATGTAGTGTAGGTTCATGCATACTTCCTTTCTTTAGTATCGTTGAGATGGGTTATAGTAATTCTGGCATTAGGGCTAAGAATTCGTGCTCAAGTTGCCGATAGGTTTCTTGATAATCGCCCGTGTCAATGGTGTCATAGATAGTATAAATCCATTGCTGAATGGCTTGGGTATTGCTGCAGCGTTTGGTTTGACCAAGATGTAGGTATAGTCCATCGCCCATTTGGATGCGTTGTTCTTTGATAAGGTTGCTGGTCAGCAGGTTGATTTGTTGTTGGCGTTCGTGCTTTTGGTCGAGTTGGTCGTAGATGTGTTGGATGACGGGGTTTGGGTGCATTTTTCTTTTCTCCGTTTGGGATATTTTGGTAAAAACAGTAGTTATATGGCATAATAACCTTACTTTTAGATGGTGATAAATTACTGTATAAAGTAATAATATTACCGCTTGTGGAATTTATTATAAATACTTATTGTTCCACTAGCAATAACTTTGTGTTAATTTGTGGAAATTTTTATGATTAAGCTTAATCTACCAGTGTTATTTGCTCAAAAAGGGATTCGGGTTGCAGACGCAGACCGTTTGACGGATATGGGGCGAACCACACTTTATCGTTTATATAATAACGAGGTGACACGCATAGACTTTGCTTCTTTAGAGCGCTTATGCAAGCTGCTTGACTGCACGCCTGGCGATATTATCCTGTATGAAGATGACGGCCAAACCGATTCACAAAAAAAAGAGCCAACTAATTAATTGGTTGGCTCTTTGATGTATAGGTAAGTAGGATTACCAGATCTCCCATAGTTATGTTTGTTATTTCAAAATATTAACAATTTTGCTTAGGCTAACATAGTGGTTGGCTTAATTTTTTTTACGATCTAACAACTCCTGAATCTTATGAAATGTATTAACCTGCTTAGGGTCTTTGAGCATGGCTTTCCAATCTTCGAAAATTTCAGGATAGTCTCGACGATCATTAGGTGACATTTTACTAGTGTTAGCATCAATAAATTCTTTTTGATAGACAGCGAGTTTTTTGATTTGAGCGTCGGTTAAGCCTTTGGTCTGCCACCCAAATAATTTTGAAGATTCTTTGAAAGTGGTAGGCGTAACATCTTTAAGATTATTTCCACTTCTTTTAACATTAAATTTAAACCCAGTGATCACTCTTCCAGATTTTATCTGACTGTAAGAAATATTAATATCAGTATGATCATTAATTTCCTTCACAGCTTTATCTAAAACCTTTTTTTTGAAATTATCTAATCTTTCGTATTCATGTTTTTCTAGTCCAAACTGCTCTCTTAGTGTACTTAGGTCAAAATCTGGTATTTCTTTAACTTTATTTAAGTTCCATTGTTTTACCAACTCAAATAGTCTATAGCTATATTGACTATCAAAATTTGCAGTCATTTTTAAGTAATACTCAGTAAACTGTTCTTCTAGTTTAGTGATTTCATCAACAATTGCAGGTGCAAAAATTAATTGTAGTTCAGCCTTATTTTCTATATAAGCGATTTCAGATACCCAACGAGTTTTTCTTTTTCGTGGATCCCCTTCATATGTATCCCTAAATGTTACTTGCCTTTCAAAAAGTTTTTCAGCAGCATCTTTTAAAGCTTTATATGCAGCATCTAATGAAACATTGAAAATTTTTGCATAAGTGTTTGGTTTGATAACTAAATGTTCAAATTTACGTAGCCCTTTATTTGATTCGCGTGCTGTATATATAGCTAAACCAATTAGTCTGTGTTCAACTAAATCCATTGAATAAGATGCTTTAATTAATTCATTAGATTTAACAACTTTTGGGTTCAAGGCTTTAGTCATAACGAGCTCACATTATGTTTTAAGAGATGATGTTCATACATTCTATCAAGCTTATCAATATTAAGTTACTATCAAATTATATTAGTAGTAGAATCAAGAGAAAAAGTAGGGTTTAGATTCAATAATATAGTTGCTAAATACGACATTATTCGAGTAAACATATGAATAAAGACCTTTAATTACATAATATTTAAAAATGTTGTAAAAATAATAATTCTACATGGATTATAACATAAATAATTCCAAAAAAACCTACTATTAAAAAATTGTAGGGATTAACAAGAGCAGAGGTAGGGATTAATAAGAGCAGAGGTAGGGATTAATAAGAGCAGAGGTAGGGGTAATAAGAGCAGAGGTAGGCAAATAACGTTTGAAAGCCTTCTAAATAAAGGATCGGAGACCCCTTAAAATTATTTAAAAGAATTAAAAATATAAAAAAAGAAATTTTTGTGGATAACTTTTAAATTGGTAGAAAAGATACAGAATTCTAATCAATTGAAATAAATTTTAAATTATCTTAATTTACTAAATTAAAATGATTAATATAATAATTAATATTTGGAACTATTTAAAGTCCTTGGTAATACCTGTCCATAAGGCCTAAGAGCTATTAAAGGCTTTTTTGTTGGCTAACTAACTATCAAAAAAAGAGTAAAAACTAATTAATTTTAAGCGGTTAGAACATTATTGAAATTATCAATCGTGTTAAAGATTTTATCGATATCGTTCTCAGAGAATAGACCATCAATCCCTTCATAGTGAATTTGATTGAAAGGGGGTTCATATAGACGAATAGCTTGTAACTTACCTTGTTTAGTGAGTTGGTCAATAATCATCTCAATAAAACGAATTTGTCGCTCATTGTAAGTGGTATTGACCAAATAATTTGAAAAAGCTTCTTTGACAGCTTGGTAGTCAAGACCAACGAGAGAACGGATAAACTCTGGTAAACTAATTTCATTGCCGAAATGCTCTTTGAACTCTTGCTCTCCAGCAACTTCTTGAGCATTGTAGACAAACTGTTCAAGTCGAGTTAAATCTTCTCTTGTTAGTGGGATGCCTCGTTTTAGTCGAGCAATGGTAATATGGTTTTCATTTACTTTGATGAAATGCTCAACACGTTGCTTATAGGCTTTAGCATCAACGCCCGTATTAAAATCAGGCAGGTTAACAGGTTTAGCTTCTTCAATCTCATCATCCAATACACTATAAACAATTTTGCTGCTAGACTTATCGGTAAGTTTGATTAACTCTCTTAATCGCTCACGCAATTCTTCCACGATGATAACGTTGATGCCTTCCCAGTATTCATTCGTTAAAATGGATTTAATCAGCTGTATTTGTTTAGTAATTGCAGGGATATTGGCTTTAGTTGATAAATCATTGGCAATCGTATGAATACGTTTATGATATTGGTTTATACTGGCGGTATCTTTCTGTAGGATCGCAAGCTGAAGGTTGTAGCACAGTAAATCAAATAATTTTGCATTCAAATCATCTTGGAAGTCGATCGAATTTTCGGTTGGCAGCCCAGAAAGATGATCAAATAATTCATTAACTTTCATATCGTCGAGATTTTGCCAGTTTTTCGACTCTTGATAATACTCGACAAATTTCCATTGTGGTCGAACGATAAAATTATCATGGTTCATACCATTGACTTGATTGTGCAAAAAACCCCTTAATTTGCTTTCTAAGGCATCTGTTTGAGTGTTCTGGTACTCGGGTAGCTGAAGGTGCTTTAAAACGCTAACACGAGCTTTAAAGAGCCTTTTTGAGAGTGCTTCAGTTTGAGAGCCAGATGCCCCTTTTGGATTTTCATTGAAGTATTCAAAATTCTCGCAATAATCAAAAATATAAAATTCAGTTTTATGCTGTTCAGGACCAAAAAGGTCTTGGCATAAACGTGTACCCCTACCAATCATTTGCAAAAATTTGACTTTTGAGCGAACTGCTTTAAAAAATACCAAATTTACCACTTCTGGAACATCGATACCTGTATCGAGCATATCGACAGAAATAGCAATTTGTGGCTCAGGTAAGTCTTTTTTACTAAAGTCATCAATGAGTGTTTGTGAATAATTAACAGCATGGGTGATAATGCGAGCAAATTTACCCTGATAGATAGGATAATGATGATTAAATCGTTCTGCTATAAACTCAGCATGACGTTGATTTACGGCAAAAATAATCGTTTTGCCTAAGCAATCGCCACCTTTGACTTTGATACCGTTTTCCATCAAATGCTTGAGCATTTTATCGACAGTATCGGTATTAAATAAAAACTTGTTAATATCTGAAGCAGAGATTTCATCAGGTGGTGGCAGGTCTCCCCAATCTAAGCTATTCCAATGAGCTTTTTCTTCTTCTGAGAGCTCATCGTATTTAATTCCTTGTCTGACGAACTTAAGCGGTACGCTAAAGGCTTTGGGTGGTACTAGATAACCGTCTTTGATAGCGTCTTCAAGGCTATAGTAGTCGGTTGGCATACCTTGGGCCAATCCAAAAAGATGATAAGTATCCCTATCGACTTCGTCTCTTGGGGTTGCGGTTAGCCCCACTAGCAGGCTGTCAAAATAGCGGAAAATTTCACCAAATTTTTGATAGACACTGCGGTGGGCTTCATCAATAATCACTAAGTCAAAAAAACCTGTACCAAACTTACGAGTACCATCCTCATTTTTTTCATCAATGAGTCCCATCATGGTTTGGTAGGTGGATAGATAGACTCGTCCCGTTTGTTCTCGGCTCTCAACCAAATTGACAACGGCAGTATTGGGTAAATGGGTCTTGAAGTTATTGGCGGCTTGTCTAACCAATGATGTTCTATCTGCCAAAAACAGTACTTTTTGGACTCGGTTGGCTCGCATGAGCACATCTACCAAGGCGATAACGGTACGAGTTTTACCTGTCCCTGTTGCCATAACTAGTAAGCCAGCTCTTTGATGACGGTCAAATGCTCCCAACATCGCTTTGATAGCACGAATTTGGTATTGACGTTCAACAATGGCAGGGTTAACTGGAATATCGCTTAACTGGGTTTGGCTGCCCACCGCTTGGCGTTGACTAATTAAGCGATTTAGTTCTTGTTGGGTATAATAACCTTGTATTTGTCTGGGTGGGTAGCGGGTATCATCCCATAAATAAGTTTGATAGCCATTGGTGTAAAAAATGATTGGACGTTTGCCGCACTGTTTTTCTAGACTATCAGCATACAATTTGGCTTGTTGCTGTCCTTCTTCAACGGATTTGGCGGTGCGTTTGGCTTCGACCACCGCCAACGGAATACCATCATTACCCATCAGCACATAATCAACTTTACCATCACCCGATATTGAGGGGAAATCTTTAACCAGTACTTCAGTTTTTAGGTTTTTGTCTTTATGCCAACCTGCTTCTTCGAGCATCAAGTCAATCAGCAGTGAGCGAGTTTCTGCTTCATTGTAGTCGGTTTTGTCTGGGTGGGTTTGGTTGTAAGTCTGGTTTGCAAGTTTAGCTTGAGCGACTTCGGCACGTTTTTGTGCTAGTTCGCTATCAATCTCGGCAAGCAATTGCTCTTTTTGTTCAGCGTCGGCGGTACGTTCTACCAGTTGCTGTTCAGTTTGTTTGAGTTGTTCGTGTTGTTTGGCGATTTGAGCTTCAAAAGCTTTATTCTGTTGCTGTAATTCAGACAGTTTATTTTGGTAAAGGGTGTGTACCTGCTCGGGATTGGGTATGTTTTTAACTTCAAATTTGCGTGGCTCGCTTCGGTCAATGCTTGGACTGCCGTAGGTGCGGTCAAACCACGTATAGACCATAAACAACTGACTGATAATTTTGATAGCGTCTTGTTCTGTGACTTTGGTATTGGTGTTTCCATGAATGACCTTATTGCCTGATTTGCGGATGACTTCCATTTTTTCCCAGATATAGTCTGGTACCAGTTTTTTAAAGGTCAAATCCGTCATTAACGTATGAAGCTTGGCATCATACGGCAGAACAAGGGTTTTATCGAATTTATACAGCCAAAACACTAAGGTTTCTAGCGATTGCCGAGCGGTGGTAATAGCGGCAGGTGGATAAATGTGGATGAGTTTTTCCGCTCCGATGGCGGTTTCTGCAAGGATTGGAAACTGGTCGGCGATAAAAGCGAAATTACTCATAAGTCGGCTCTAATATTAGGGTTAACTGGTCGGTGGGATAAATTCAAAAGGGTTGATAATAGCGACATTGATACCGTCAAAGTCTTTGACGTTGCGGGTGACTAGGGTCATGCCATGAGCAATGGCGGTGGCGGCTATCCAAGCGTCATTTTCGGGTTTTGGATTGGGGACATGTAAACCTGCACAAACATCAGCAATGTGGTCATTGATGTATAAAACACGCTTGTCAAAAATGGCTTTGACGCTGATGTCAAGCCATTGTTGTAGACGTTTGCCTTGTTCTGGGTCGGTGCGATGTTTGCCCATAACGCCACGCTGCAGTTCCATCATGACAACGATTGATGTATAAAACAGACTAGAGTTGATTGAATTTACCCATGCGGTGAGTTTTGGGTCGGCTTTGCGATGTCGGATTTTTCGCATTTCAGAGATGATATTGGTGTCTATTAGGTACATTAGTCGAATATATCCAAGCGGTGTTTTGGTGGCATTTGTCTGGGGAAAGGTTCTAGTTCAATGTCTGACACATCTGGATAGTCTTGCGACATGATAAGGTCATAAACAGTTTGCGTTTGCACGGGCTTGGCTAACGATTCGATTTTGGCGATGAGTTCGCCATTTTTGGCAAAGCTGACGCTTTCGCCCTGTTCGACTTTGTTAATGTATTGCTGGATTTCGGGGGGTAAGGTAGCAAGTTCGATGATCATGACTATTCTCCCTTTTTGCCTGTGTTTTGGCTTATTTTTGTTAGGTGTTGGTATTGTAGCGTGATTGGTAAGTGGGGTCAAAAGGGTTATAGTTCGCCGTTAAATGCTCGTTGTTGTAAAGATTGGAATAAGTTATCTTGTTCTTGAAGTTGGTTAATTAGTTTCGATTTTTGCAAACCAATTTTCGTTTTAAGCTCAGCAAATTCATTCTGTATTTCTATGGAAGGCAATTCAACTGGTAAGTCTTTTATGATAGACATATTTAGACCCGCCATAATTGCACCTTTAGCTCTAGACTTCAGAAAGTTAATTGATGTTGGATGTAATAGAAAATACGAATGTAAAAATTCTGGATTACATTTATCAAAATCTAAAGTTATACAACATAAGTGTTTGGTATTTATTGATAAAGGTATTTTATCTGGGACAACTGCACATTTTCCGCAAGTACCCATAATTGTGATAATTACGTCTTTTGGTTTTACAGTATATCTTTTCAATTGCTCATACTTTTCAGGCGTTATAAATCTTGGTTTAGCCCATTTGAAAGTGTTTTTAACTGCATTGTCTATACCTAAAACTGCTATACCTTCATCTACGAATTCACTATGTAAAAGTTGGCTGCCAAAAGGTCCTGTTCTTATAGATTTTTCATTTTCGAGTAAGTCTTTAATCTGGGACATACTGCATTTTTCATTTTCAAAAATCTTTAAAAAGCAAGCTTGTAGTAATTCGTCCAGTTTATCGATGGATTGCTGGCGTTTTTGGCGTAACTCATCCGCTTTATCCAAAATCTGGGCAATGCGTTTTTGCTCGGTTAATGGTGGTAAGGGAATTAATATTTCTGACGCCCCTCCTTTCGTGAGTTTTGCTCTTGTTGTACCTGTTATCCAAGTTCTTAAGTCATAGTTTTCTAAAACTCTACACAAATAATCAATATTTAAATCTTCTAATGGCTTTATAACATGAGCATGATTATTAACCCAAGTCTTGCCAGTTATTTTATAAGCTACTCCCCTATCAGGATTATTAAAATGACCACCATCTTCAGCTAATAAAATTAACTCATCATCAAAAATATAATCATTTATCCATCCTTGCAAACCATTTGCACCATAATAAGGATAAATTCCAGTGACTCTTTCAGATTCTTTAACTGGTTTGCGTTTTGAATCAAGAAAAATTACTACTTCTCCAAGTTTTTTTATTGGATACGTATTGTTAAATATATCTTTGCTTATCATCAACTCACCAGTTTAATCATTAAATCAAAAAATCATTTACTCATTTGAAATATTTATCAAAATAACAAATGAAAAAATTATCAAAAACTCAAAACATCAAATGAATTACATCACGAGATCAATGCTTTAAGCTCTCTTAACCCGTCTGCAATCTCAGATTCCAATCGCTCAATATCCGCCAAAATATCCAATGGCTTACCATATTCAACTGTTTCATACACCACTTCTTTATAGCGATTAATCGATAAATCATAACCATTCTCAGCAATTTCTGCCTTTGGCACAAAAAAACTTTGCTCAGAACGAGAGCGATTTTTTTCGTTCTCAAGATGATGAAACCGAGTAATAATATCAGGGATATTATTTTGCTCATGCGAATCGCCAAGTGGCGTACGTTTATCGTCAAGACTGTAGCCATCCGCCCGCATATCATAAAACCAAACCTTATCCGTACCGCCAGACATAGTCTTGGTAAAAATCATAATCGCCGTCGATACCCCAGCATACGGCTTGAACACCCCAGACGGCATCGAAATAATCGCCTCTAACTGCTGTTTTTCCACTAACTCTTGGCGAAGCGTCTTGTGAGCCGTACTTGAGCCAAACAGCACTCCATCAGGCACAATCACCGCTGCACGACCACCAATCTTTAACAATCGTAAGAATAGCGCGATAAATAGCAGTTCGGTCTTTTTGGTTTTTACAGTCGCCAATATATTTTTGGCAGTACTGTCATAATCCAAACTACCTGCAAACGGCGGATTTGCCAAAATCAAACTAAACTTATCAGCGATATCGGCATGGGCTTGGGATAATGAATCACGGTTTTCAATATTCGGATTCTCAACCCCATGCAACAGCATATTCATCGACCCAATGCGTAACATCGTGCTGTCGAAGTCGTAGCCAAAAAATGTGTCATTGTTGTAGCGTTTGGCAGCGTCGGCATTGGCAAAGATTTCACTTTGATAATGCTCATTCAAATATTCGCTGGCAGCCACCAAAAACCCAGCCGTACCACAAGCAGGGTCGCAAATCGTGTCGGTGGGTTTGGGTTGCATTAGCTCGACAATCATTTTAATAATGTGTCTTGGTGTGCGGAACTGACCATTTTGCCCCGCCGAAGCGATTTTACCGAGCATATACTCATAAATATCGCCCTTAGTGTCTTTGTCATCCATCGGCACATCAGCGACCAAATCCACCACCTTAGTCAAAAGTGCAGGCGTTGGAATGGTAAAACGTGCGTCTTTCATATGGTGGCTGTAAGTAGTATTGTCCTCAGCCCCTAGGTTTTTGATAAACGGAAAAACTTCGTTGGCGACCACATCATACAATTGTGACGCATCGCCCAAGGTGGTAAAACGTGACCAGCGTAAATGGTCTTGGTCTTTGCTAAAAATCGGGTTGCTAATGTCTTGCTTTAAGCGATTAGCTTTTTTCTCTTTAACCAGTTGTAGTTCATCCAAACGGCGAATAAAAAGTAAATAAGTCATCTGCTCCATGACTTCGAGCGGATTAGAAATCCCACCACTCCAAAATGCGTTCCATATTTGGTCAATCTTATTTTTGATATCGCCTGTTATCATTCTATACACCTTATATAATTAACCTGCTTATCTTATCATTCTTGAACCCTTGATAATAGCGACCCAATACAATCATCAAATGATAATATTATCATATATTCAAATGATAAAATGAGTAAATGTTATTAAAATTCAAAGTTTCATTTGATTGAAATATTAACTATGATAAAATGAGTAAAACATATAATGAGTAAATGAGTATGAAAACCATTGCAATACTAAATCAAAAGGGTGGCTCGGGCAAAACCACAATTTCTATCAATATGACAGAAGCACTACGTCGTCAAGGTAAAAATGTGGTATTGGTTGATAGCGACCCACAAGGCTCAGCTCGAGATTGGGCGGCGGCAGCCGAAGAATGTCCTTTTCCTGTAGTGGGAATAGATCGCCCAACTATTGATAGAGATATTAAAGCTATTACTGATAGAGACTTTATTATCATTGACGGAGCTCCTCAAATTGCAAATTTAGCAGCCAGTGCTATTAAAGCTGCCGACATTGTACTGATTCCTGTTCAACCGAGTGGTTTGGACGTTTGGGCGACCGCCGATATGGTGGATATCATCAAACAGCGTATCGAAATAACCGAAGGCAATCTTAAAGCAGCTTTTGTCATCAATCGTGTAATTAAAAATACCAAAATTGGTAATGAAATTTTGACAGTAATCGCTGATTATGGGTTACCTGTTTTAGAAACTGTCATTCATCAACGTGTCGCATATGCCAGTACGATTTCTGAAGGACAAACCATTTTTCAAGGTAGTCATCTTGACGCCATTAAAGAAATGAACGATGTAATAAATGAGGTTTTGAGTTTATGATGATTTGATAAAAAATACCTTTGTTCAAATGTTCAAATGTTCAAATGTTCAAATGTTCAAATGTTCAAATGTTCAAACATTAAAATTAACAAATATTAAAATGAGTAAATGATTATGAAAGCAGGTCGTCCTAGCGCCAATGGTAAAGAATTCACCCTTGAGCAATTAACTAACCCAGAGCAAGAGATCAATAAGCGAGTAAATATTGAAATTCCCGTTTCAATGCATTCAGCTTTTAAAGCGTTAGCTGCAAAACGGAATAGTACAATAAAAGATGAATTGCAGAAGTTAATTGAGCTTGAATTAGCCAAAGAAATGTAATTGATAAAATGATTATAGGAGTAAATAATCAAAGAATCATTTACTCATAAACTCATTAGTTAAAATCCTTTATGGTTAATAAGTTTAATTAATTATAAAATATATTCACGAAAACCTATTGTTTTTCGTGATTTTGTAAATCAGCGCCAAAGTGGCGCTTTTTTATTAGGTTTATTTCACGATAAAGCCAAATAAATCTAATTATGATAAGATGGGGTAATTATCTTTTATCGTGAGAATTTCATCATGAGTTTAATCGGTTATGCCCGAGTGTCAACTTCTGAAGGGAAACAATTATTGGATCGTCAAGTTGATGCGTTAAAAGAAATTGGCTGTGAGCGAATTTTTGAAGATAAGGCATCAGGCAGTAATTCCCAACGTAAAGGGTTGGATGATTGTCTCAACTATTTAAGAAAAGGCGATGTGCTTGTTGTTTTGGATTTGGATAGGTTAGGGCGGTTAGCCAGTGACTTGATTAAATTGATTGATGAATTGGCTGAAAATGACATTGGCTTTAAAGCGATTAACTCGCCGATGGATACCACAACCCCTGCAGGTCGAGCGTTTTTGCAGATTCAAGCGGCGTTTGCTGAAATGGAGCGTAATATCATTCGTCAGCGAGTCAAGGAGGGGATTGCTGCCGCTAGGGCTCGGGGGCGTAAAGGTGGCAGGCCTAGAATCATGACGGCTGAGAAACTTAAATATGCCCAACATCTGATGGCTGATCAAACCAAAAGCATTCCAGCGATTTGTAAGGAACTAGGCGATATTCCCAGTAGCACGCTGTACCACTATGTTACGGCAAAAGGGGAGTTAAAAAAAGCAGGGATGGATTTACTATCAAAAGCGCCCTAGAAGCGATTAGCATGTGAGCATCGTCTAACATGCTTAACAAACTTTCTTATTATACTAGGTTGTTCGTTTTCTATACTTGTCTAAGACAGATAACGCGGGATTAGCCTTTATCGTTGACCAAATTTGTGATAAAGTAGCCTGTAAGCTACAAAGAGGTTTGGGCATGTATGATATTCGGACAACGGCGGATTTTGATAAATGGTTAAGAAAGCTAAAAGACAGACAAGCTGTTAAAGCGATTGTTTTACGATTAACCAGAGCAGAAGCAGGGAACTTAGGCGATATCAAATCTGTGGGTGGTCAAGTGAGTGAAATGCGGATATTTGTTGGCGCAGGCTATCGCTTGTACTTCACCTTACAAGGTCAGACGATTATTTTTATGTTATGCGGTGGTGATAAATCGACTCAGCAAAGCGATATTAGGACCGCCCAAGCTATGATAGCCAATTTGGAATATGATGAGGTTGACGACAATGAAAACGAGTAAATTCAATCCCGTTGATTACCTAGAAACCGAGGCAGAAATTAGCGAGTATTTGCATGAGGCGTTTTTAGATGATGATCCTCAAGTGTTTGTTATTGCCTTAGGGCATCTAGTCAAACACCACGGTGTGGCTAAAGTTGCCAGTATGACAGGACTCAATCGTGAAAGCTTATATAAAACGTTAAATGGTGAGACGAGTCCAACTTGGGCTACTATGCAGCGATTAATAAAGGCACTAAAAATTGATGTGAATTTTATGACCTTGGCACCTGTTTAAGTCATTGGCTGCTTTGACAAGGCATCGTTCATTAATTGATATCGGCTGACCCAAGTTTTATGTTTTAAAGCTAGATTTATAGGTTTGTTAGACGCTATTTAATAGACAAGTTAATATACAAAAATAGGGGCGATTTGCTCCTGTTTTTTCGCATAAATGGAAGTGACCAAAAAACCGACGTTTTGTAGACAACTTAACCATTATCAATTTTAAAAATACTCGACTAAATTCCTTAGCGTACTATTTTTTCCGCATTCTGTGCTGATCCCAGTCTCAACTGTGAGCGTAGTTTGAATAGTAGTTTGCAATTTGTTAATTTGGCGTTCATTGCTCTGTTATTAAAAAAATTATGAACAGGTTCTAACCCCTAATGAGCTAGATTTAAGATGTTTTTCTCATCAACCACATAAAGTACACACCACCTATGATAGCTGCGATTGTGCCTGCAGGGATTTCATAAGGGAAAATCACGTACCGACCCAACCAGTCAGCCATTACCATCAAAATTGCCCCAAATAACATACTAATCGGTAATTGTTTATTAAGATTAACCGCCCCAAAATAAGTTGCCAAGTGTGGTATCATCAGCCCCACAAAACTTAACGGACCAACTGCTAGGGTAGTCGCTGTACTTAAGCCAGCAATCACCAACAAGACAGCCATATCTGCCATCCGAATACCAAGCCCTAACGACCTGGCGACTGAACGCCCTAGGCTCAATAATCGAAGGGGTTCAATTAATAGCCAACCGCAAGTGACTAAGATAATGGCAAAGCCGATAAGCCACCATACGGTTTCAGGTCGGGCACTATACGTTGTGCCAGATAGCCAACTTAATATCGATTGGAGTCTTGGGTCGCCTGCCAAATTGATTAAGCTTAGGACACCATTCATCAACGCTCCTATCGCCACCCCAACCAAAATTAAATAATCCGAGCTTAATTTTTTAGACAACATTAAAATTAGCCACAAGGTTGCCAATGCACCCACAATACCACCGACAAAAATACTACCCAATGCCAGTGGCAAGCCTAATAACGAGGCAATCAGTAGATAAATCAGCACCCCCACCGCAGAGCCAGAGCTGATACCTAGCACTTCAGGGCTTGCCATCGGGTTTCGGGTATAAGATTGAATCATCACACCTGCCGTTGCCAGCATAATTCCTGTGGCAGCCGCACTAAGCGTTCTGGGTAAGCGAAATTGATAAATCATCTCGCTATCCCATGATAGCCCCCAACCGCCCGTATGGATATTTTTGGTAAACCCCAATGCCATCATAATAATGACAAACAATGCCAAACTTAAACCTACATAAGTCATGGGAGTAATGGCTCGCTGGCGATAGTGGGTAAAAGTCGCCGTATCACCGAGCGTTTGGTGACGCTGCCGTAAAATCACCCAAATAATCAAAGGTGCACCCAAAATACCTGTGATTGCCCCCACAGGAATCACCACAGGCATTTTCTGCATGAGCATCATCACCACATTACTGGCAAACCATAACAGCCCACCACCGAGCAAAAACCCCAATACCAACCGACTGGCTAACTGTCGTACCCGACTGATATTAACCAAAGTTGCCGCACCCAGCCCCACAAAGCTTAACACCCCAACCTGACTGACAACCAAAGCCACCAGTACCGCCACCAGTACCAATACCAAAGCTCGTATCGTGGAGATAGGCACACCCAGACTTTTGGCTTGGGTATCATCCAAGCTCATCAAGCTAAGTGGTTTGAGCAAAGGAACAACCAAAAGGGGTAGAGCGATTGTAGTTATCGCAAGCAACTGGGTACTTTGCCAACCAAGTTGAGATAGCACACCCCCACCCCAAACCATGACACCCAAAGATTTTTCCGAAAAAAATAACATCATTAATGAGGACAAAGCTGAAAAGAAAATATTGATAATCAAGCCAGACAAAACTAAAACCACAGGGTTAAAACGGCTTGGCATTGCCATCAGCCACACCAGCCCCATACTCATAAGTGAGCCAATCAGTGCCACCCAAAAATTACCATACAAGCCAAGATTCGGCAAAAACAAGGTGACAATCAACAGTGCCATTTGAGCACCGCTACCCACTGCCAATGTGGTATCCGAAGCCAGTGGATTTTTTACCAGTTGTTGTAGTAACAGACTGGCAACCCCCAGTAGCCCACCTGCCATGATAGCTACCAATGTGGTGGGTAATAGCTTGAGCTGTGTGGCTAACTCCTGCACGCTTAACTGTTGGCTTGCCGTAAACAGATGAGCAATAGGGGCATGCCATAATTGAGCGAATAGATAATAACTACTAGCAACAATCAGCCCAAGCCAACATATAATGCCAACAAATTGCTTAACAAAAGACTTATTCACAACACGGCTACGGGTATTTTGGGTGATAACGCTTTTTTTCATTTTTACCCCTTTGGCTTGGTCGTGTTTGACAATGGTGGGGATGACAGGTTTGGCGGTGCCACGCCTTGTAAGGGCGTTTGGCTTAAGTGGTCAGCAAATTGACGCATGGATGCGATACCCCCACCATATGACCAAACAGGGTCTATTATAGCCATACACCGCTTATGACCAAAGCCAAGTTGTTGCCATAGCACGCTTTTATCAAGTTCGGCTTGTAGCATATGACTAAAGGGTTTTATCACTATCAGACAACTGTCGTTCTCAAGTTTTGCCAATTCTGCTAACTCAATATTACTAAAGCCCCATTTATTGCCTTGATGAAAGTTGACAAGCGATACGCCGAGCTGGTCAGTTGTAACTTTAAATAGACTATTGTCAGCATACAGACGTAAATGCCCTGCATCCGCAAACTGTACGATTGCCAATTTTTTGATATTAGGATAACGATGCCTAAATTTCTGTCCTTGCTGTTGTAAGACCTGCTGACTTTGGGTAAGGTAAGTCTGTACTCGTTCATTGCCTTGTGGGTTGCCAGCTTCTTGCAGAATTTGACCCAGTGCTATGGTAGCCGTAGCAAAGTCTTGCCAAGTAGCAACATCTCCTTTGGCTTTAAAAAGCACTGACTTGGTAGGCACACTGCCATACATCGGGCGGATATGCTCATAAAAAAAGTTATCAATCACCAAATCGACATTCAGTTGTGCGATAAGCTCTGGGTTGGGTTGATAACGAATACCAAGGTCAATGGTCTGCTTGGGTAGTGGTTTTCCCATCCATTGCTCATACATTCGCAAGTCGCCTGTGGCAATGGGTGGATAGCCCAAAGCTGTTAGTTCGGCGGCAATTCCCCAATCAGGGGTCAGAATGCGTGTTGCTTGTGTCGTATGCACAGAGGCAGGCATATCGCGGGTGGCAGTGGTCGTGTTAGAATGACAAGCGACTAGACCAAAGCCCAGTAAAACAATGCTAAAACAACGGCTTAACTGAGCCAATCGATTATGGGTCGTGTATAGGCTGGTTTTTGTCATAAGATTGCCACCTTGTAGTCATGTTCAGGGTGGTCAATCAAGCGTAATGACACCCCAAATATCGACTCAAGCACCGCTTGGGTCATAGTATCTTGCACGCTACCAAGATGACAGAGTTTACCGTCTTTAAGGGCGATGATATCATCACAAAACTGAGCCGACAGATTGATATCATGGATAATCAATACCACGCCCAATTCACGTTCTTTTGCCAACTGACGTAATAAACGTAAAATTTCGACTTGATAGACAATATCCAATGGGGCTAAAAGTTCATCAAGTAGTAGATAGCGGGTTTGCTGTGCTAATGCCATGGCAAGCCACGCCCTTGCTCGCTCACCACCCGACAACGATGCAACCGTCTGTGTCGCCTTATGCTGAATTTGGGTTTGGTGCATACTGTGTTCTACAATATCTCGGTCGGCTTGGACGGGCTTACTAAGCCAGCGTTGCCAAGGGTAACGCCCCAACATCACCAGTTCTTCCACGGTAAATGCGTGGGTCGCAGGTAAATTCTGCGGTAGATAGGCGATTTTTCTGCCCAATGCCTTACCGCCTAATTGTCGTAAAGGCGTATCATCAACACGGATATCACCGTGTGAAGGTAGTATTTCACCTGCCATCAATTTGATGAGTGAAGATTTTCCAGAGCCATTTTGACCAATAAGGGCATACAGTTTGCCTTGGGCAATATCACAGGAAATGTCTTCAAGTATGGGGGTATTACTTTGTTGCCAAGCGACTTGATTGATTGTCAGCATCGAGTATCTCGTCTAAATTTTAAGAACTTTGTTACAATGAATAACGCTGATTAATTATTAGCGTTAAAGTTAAGAATCTGCCATAGCGATGCTCTATCATCGCCAATAAACTTTTAAAACCATCTGTTGTCTATTCATTGCTAAGGCCTGTTGCAACCAAGGTCTTAGCGTTTTGACCAGTCTTGCTTGCAGTCCGCCCCACACGCTGTCAAAGGTCATCTGTTCATCCAGTAATTGCTGAATATGTCCTTGTATGTCATGGCTATCATAATGATTTATTTGAATTAAGCGATAAGGCGTGGCACTTGTACTGTGTGATAAATAAGCCTGTTCGGTGGCATTGTGGGTCATGACCATCACCACAGGTGGGATAGGATTTTGCCATTGCTCAAGTAACCGTGCCACAGTTGGTAACGATGTTTCATCCGCTATAAGCAAAGCTTTGCCATCATGTAAATGATGAACATGCTCGGCAAACTCTCGCTGGGTGGTGATGGTGTCGCCAAGCTTGCGAGATGTTGCCCAACGACTGCCAAGATTATCACCATGCACATAGACATCTATCCAAACTTGAGCATTTGATGTGGTTTGGGTGACTTGACGAAGGGTGTAATAACGGTGTGGTCGGGGTCTGCTATCTTTGGTTTTATCAACCAATGACTCATCGATATCAAATAAATACGCATAGCCTGCTTGGTCAATGACTGTATCGTTTGGTGCAGTTAATACCATGCGATACATATTCTCGGTCACAAAAAACCCTTGTAGAAAAGTAAATTTTCGCTCAAGCGTTTGAATTGGTAATCTACCGAGCTTGCGTTGACTACGCTCTAGGACTTTGACATACGCCATCATCAAATCTTCTAATTGCTCAATGGGTTGGTCAAAATCCACCCATAAGCGGTGCAAAACAGGCAAGGGCTTTTCTTGGCTTGGCGTATTGGCTATGGCGTTATGAGTGGCGAACTGGCAGACCTTCATCTCAAAGCCATGGTGATAAATCTGCTCAACCGACACAGCAATTTGCTGAGATAGCCCACCCAGCTTGGCTTCGGCTATCGTCCGTAAGTCATGGGTATGCTCATCATTAATGTGCGAAATAATGTCTGCTAAAAAAGGGGTGATATTAGGGTCACTGATAGGTGTAGGTGGCAATGTTTGCATAGTAAGATATTTTTGATTCACTGATTTAAACTCTGCTAAAACCCTTTATCATCTAAGCAGATAACGTTTTTGGCATAGCGTTGCATAGGGTTTTGAAAATTATAGTAAAAACTGAATTATAATGAACAATGTCATTCATGGTGAGCCTGTCGAAGCATAGCGACCGCCACCCTTCGACAGGCTCAGGGCGAGCGGTGCTCATTTTAATTTCCGATTAACTACAGAAAGTAGCCAAAAGACGGTTTAGAACCAGTTTAGGTTATATTGAAGCCCATAAGTCCGCCCTTGGGCTTCTTGCCCTGCCAAAGGACCTGCAATCGCTTCAGCGGATTGGTTAAACACGCTACGATATCGAGTATTGCCGATATTATAGACCCCAAATGCTAAATCGCCTTTACCCAGTTTGACTTGCCCTAATAAATCCAGTGTGGCATAGCCTGTGATTTTCGCTTCACGAGATTTGCTAATATTCTTATCCACCGCCGCAACCAGCATATCGTTATAAGCCTCATCTGTACCGCCAATTGCACTACCTTGCAAACGAAGACTACTACCTTGTGGGAAGGTATATTGTGCGTACGCTGTTGCTTTGAGTGGGGTTACTCGAAATGCCCCCAAATCACGCCAAGTACCTGCCGCATCTTTATATTCGCCTTTGCCATAAGCAAGACTAGAGCCTGCTGACCACTCTTGATTAAATCGGTGATTGATACTGGCTTCTGCCCCATAGATTCTCTCATCGGTATCAGCAGCGACAACATTAAAGTCTTTGGTAAACTGCACTACTTTATCTGAGGTATTATAAAACCCCACCACTTTGGCTTTGGTTTTGTCAAAATCACCCTGCCAACCTAACTCATAATTATTGACTGTAATCGGTGCAACCGTATCAGAATTAACCTTAAAGCCGACATTCACATCTCGTAGTACTCGCTGAATATCAGGTAGATTAAAGCCTTGGGAAAAGTTGGCAAAAATTTTCTGTTGGGGTGCGATGTTATAACTTGTCCCAAGATTAAATAAGGTTTTGTTATGTTTGGTTTCACCTGCAGGCACACTACCTGCTTGATAAGGCAACTTGAACTGAGCCAATAAATCTTGTAATTGGGCTTCGTTACGAGTGGTAAAGGCATCCGTCTTACTGGTGATGTTTTGGTGGCGAACACCGCCACTCACATGCCATTTATCTGTGACATCAGCATCTAAATTAACAAATACTCCTACCTTATCAATGGTGCTGTTTGGGCCTGCGGTGTAGCGTGTATTATTTGGCTGAATCTTCAGCCCATTACTGTCAATAAAGGTTTTAAGGTCA
>NZ_AP031593.1:0-46393 GCF_041154755.1 Moraxella sp. K02
CAAATTGCCAAGATTGCCCACTTGCATAAATATATCCATCTTTAAACTGCACTTGACTAGGCTTAGTATTCGCTAATTCGGCGGCAAATGTTTGTAAGCGATTGCGAATATTAATACAGGCGGCTTGGGCTGCTTTACCATTTAAATCTGTACCACTAGACGCAGCAGTAGCTGAGGTATTAGGCACTTTGGCAGTGTCAGTCGCTGACAATCTAATTTTTGATAAATCAAGGCTAAATTCATGGGCGACAATTTGGCGGATTTTGCTATATAGTCCCTGCCCCATCTCGGTGCCACCATGATTCACCAAGATTGTACCATCGGTATAAATATGCACCAATGCCCCTGCTTGATTAAACAGTGTCGCATTAAACGAAATACCAAATTTTACAGGCGTTAATGCCAAGCCCTTTTTGATAATCGGGCTTTGCTCGTTAAAGCTCTTGATAGTTTCTCGTCTAGTGAAATAATCGCAATGCTCAGCAAGTTTACTCACCAAGTCAGGTAAAATATTATCTTTGACATAAGTGCCGTAAGGGGTTTTGGAGCGTGGGGCAATTTCGTCGATATTTTCTGCAGAAAAATCAATACCCGCTTGCTCAGACATGGCGGTATAGAAATTACGTTGACGTATAATGAGGGGATCAATATCTAACGCATATCCAATATCATCCATGATGTACTCTATCGGGAACATGCCTTGTGGACCACCAAAGCCTCGAAAGGCGGTATTGGAGACGGTATTGGTTTTACAGCGTAGACTGTCAATGGTGACCGCATCGAGATAATAGCCATTGTCAACGTGGCAAATCGCCCTATCATTTACTGGTCCTGATAAATCTGTTGATGAGCCACAATTAGAGGCTAACTGAATATATAAGCCTAGAATCATCCCTTGCTCATCAAAACCCACGTCCCACTGATAAGCAAAGCCATGGCGTTTACCTGTGACTATCATGTCAGTATCACGGTCAAGTCGTAGCTTCACAGGACGTTTCAATTTAACCGACAAAATTGCTGTAATACACGCCCATTGAGCTGATTGCGATTCTTTCCCCCCAAATCCTCCGCCCATGCGTCGCACTTCAACACTGACTTGGTGCATGCCATAGCCGACAGCCTCGCTAATCAGTAATTGCATTTCGGTGGGATGTTGGGTTGAGCATAGCACTTGAAGCATGTCCTCTTCTTTTGGGTAGGCATAGCAAATTTGCCCTTCAAGATAAAAATGCTCTTGTCCGCCGACTTGGGCTATCCCTTGTAATCGATAAGGGGCAACGGCAAGTTTTGCATTGGCATCGCCTGCGGTGATTTGTACAGGTGGCAGTATCCAAGATTGTCGTGCTATTGCCTGCTCAATAGTCAAAATAGGTTCTAACGCTTCATAGGTCACTTTCGCCAATCGGCTTGCTTGCTGAGCCTGTTGATAGGTTTTTGCCACCACTACAAAAATCACCTGTCCAAAAAAGCTAACCATATCGGTTGCAATAATCGGCTCATCAGCGACCACTGGACCACAATTATTGTGTAATAATTCTGTGCCTGTCAGCACGCTCACGACACCTTCGGCTTGCCAGACTGCTGACAAATCCATGTTGATAATCTTACCATGAGCTATTTCTGCCAAGCCCAATCCTGCATACAATGTGCCCTCAATTTCGGGAATATCATCCACATAATTAGCTTTGCCAGACACATGTAAATGGGCACTTTCATGGGTGATAGATTTGCCCACATAGGTATTTTTTTGGGTGACTGTCATATCATTCATTGCAGTTATTCTCTCTTGGCCTTCTTGTATTTTTTGATTTTGTTATGCGATTTGAGTTAAACGAATGAGCTTTGGTTCGTTTGTAGTCCCAGCTGTTACTTGAGACTCAAAATAAAAGCGTTTCAATAAGTTTTTGGCAACCAATAAACGATAATGTGCACTAGCTCTACCGTCGGTCAATGGGCTAAAATCTTGTTCAATCTTAGACAGAGCATTGTCAATATTCGCTTCCAGCCATTCTTGATTGTGTAATGCCGCTTCTAAATGTTTGGCTCGTTTAGGAATTTCTGCCATACCGCCATAAACAATTCGGATTTCACTTACTTTGTTTTGTTTATCTAACTTCACAAAATATGCCCCACATACCGCTGAAATATCGGCATCAAAGCGTTTTGCAACTTTATAAGTAGCAAAATAACTTAATTCATCAGGTAAGTTTTGGTGATTCGGCACTTGAATGGCGGTAATAAACTCACTCGGTTGCAACGCATTTTTTTGATAAGCAATATAGAATTCGTCCAAAGCTAATTTGCGAACCTGTTCACCACAGCGTAATACAAGCTTTGCGGATTGAGCAATTAAAGCAGGCATACTATCGCCAATCGGCGAGCCATTCGCAATATTACCGCCTAATGTACCTGCATTTTTAATTTGTTTAGATGCAAATCGACGAGCCAATTCTTGCCAACCGCTATTTTGTGCTATCAATGCCGTAAACGCATCTTGTAAGCTCACTCCTGCCCCAATTTCCACATAATCGGCTGTGTTATTAATAGTTTTTAGTGCTAGGATATGGTTGATAAAAATTAAATTATCAAGCTGTCGATGTTGTTTGGTTACCCACAACCCGATATCCGTACTACCTGAGAGCAATCTAGCGTTTGGATAGGTCTTATATAATTCAGCCAATGCTTCAAGAGTTTTGGGGATAAAAAATTGCTGGTCTTTAATCATCAGTGCTAATGATGGTAAAGCCTGTAAAGACTGTAAAGCATCAATGATTTTTGCTTTATCAAATGTGACTCTTGGCGACTCATACGCTAATTTAACCGCATCAATTATCGGTCGATAACCCGTACAACGGCATAAATTACCCGATAACGCATCTAGTATTTGTTCCTCATTTGGGCAACTTGCACTATTTTCGTACATTGCCCACAACGACATGATAATACCTGGTGTGCAAAATCCACACTGAGAGCCATGAGCCGTAATCATCGCATGTTGAATTGGGTGAAAGTCATCTGATAAATTTTGCAAATCTTCAATGGTAAATAAAGCACATCCATCTAGCGTTGGTAAAAATTGGATACAAGCATTAACCGCTTCTAAGTGCAATTGATTTTGTTCATCGAGCTTGCCAATAACAACCGTACAAGCTCCACAATCGCCTTCACCACAGCCTTCCTTTGTTCCTGTGGCTCGACAACTTTCTCGCAAAAATTGTAAAACGGTTTGAGTGGTATGACTAGGTATGATTTCACATATCTCTTGACGAAAATAAAAGCGAACAGGGCGATTATGCTGAACTGAATTAGCAGGAAACATGATTATACTCACAGTTTTGGTTCATTTATTAGTTATTTATTAGCCATAGAACTAAATATGCATTTTATATGCCATTTAACTTTTTATAAATATTTTTGTATACATATTTTTTAATTAATGATTATATTTTGTATACTGGTATAAGATTTGCAAAATGATTTTTAGGAGTTATGAAAAGTGGGTTATCATAATTGAAAAATATAAAAGAGGAATAATCATGGTTTGTAAGTTATTAAAAAACATCGAAATGTTAGCTACTATGGACGATGAAGGGCGTGAGATTGCCAATTCCTCCATTTTAATTACCGATAATGTAATCACTGCGGTAGGAACAACCACTGAGATTGTTAAATATATCCACAATAATTATATACAGGTTGATGAAGAGATTGATTTAACACATCATGTGGTCTTGCCTGGCTTGGTTAATACTCATCATCATATGTTCCAAAGTCTAACGAGAGCCGTACCAAAAGGACAAAATGCCGAATTATTTGGTTGGTTGCAAACCCTCTACCCTATTTGGCGAAATTTAGAACCACGAATGATTTACAACTCCACATTAACAGCGATGGCTGAGCTTATCCTTTCTGGTTGCACGACAACTAGCGACCATCTGTATCTTTACCCCAATGGCTCACGTCTAGATGATAGTATTGAAGCATCGCACGCCATTGGTATGCGCTTTCATGCCTGTCGTGGCAGTATGACAGTTGGTGAAAGCAAAGGAGGCTTGCCACCTGATAACTTGGTTGAAACTGAAGACGCTGTGCTCAAAGATAGTGTGCGACTTATCGAACAGTTTCACAATGCTAATCGCCATGCGATGACTCGGGTTGCATTAGCCCCTTGCTCACCATTTAGCGTTAGTCAAGAATTGATGAAACAAACTGCTCTACTCGCTAGAGAATATCATGTTTGTATGCATACTCATCTAGCAGAAAGTGATAATGACGTGGCGTACAGCATTGCAAACTTTGGTATGACACCTGCTGAGTATGCCGAATCATTAGGTTGGGTGGGACAGGATGTGTGGCACGCCCACTGTGTAAAACTTGACAATCACGGTATTGATTTATTCTCTCGTACTAAGACTGGCGTTGCTCACTGTCCATGCTCCAATATGCGACTGGCATCAGGTATTGCCCCTATCAAAAAAATGCTCAATGCACATGTACCAGTCGGATTAGGGGTAGATGGCTCTGCTTCTAATGACTGTGGTAATTTATTAGGAGAAGCTAGACAAGCAATGCTATTGGGTCGAGTGATTGATGCACCTGATGCATTAACTGCTCGAGAAGTGCTTCGCATGGCAACACGTGGCGGTGCAGATGTCCTAGACCGTGACGATATCGGGATAATACAAGCAGGTATGAGTGCGGATATAATCGCATTTCGTACTGATACCTTAGCCATGGCAGGCGGTGCGATTCACGACCCAGTCGCCTCACTAGTATTCTGCACACCTTCCAACGTGGATTTATCCATTATTAATGGCAAAGTGGTAGTAAAAGATGGGCATCTAATGACATTATCCTTGACTGATATTATCAAAAATCATAATCAATCGGTAGTGGCGTTAATGAATTAAGACCACTGTTAATATTTACTGGTAAGCCAAATAAACTATACACTTAGGGGTCAGCACAGAATTCGGAGAAAATAGCACGCTAAGGAATTTAGTCGAGTATTTTTAAAATTGATAAAGGTCAAGGTGTTTACAAAATGTCTGTTTTTTAGACATTTTATTTTAGGTAAACAATAATGGCTTTTAGCCCCTCATTCCTGTATAACAAGTCGTCAATCAAACAAATGCTAACTATTCTTAACAGCAAAAGTTTTTAATGAGCAACGCGCAGTAGCACTTGGGGTTCAACTTTTGCAATTTTTAGCAGAACGCTAGCTGCCTTTGATGGATAGCGTTTTCCTTGCTCCCAAGCTTGTAAGGTTCGAACTGACACACCTAGAATTTCAGCAAATTCTCGTTGTGATAGTCCCACATTCTGTCTGGCTTCAATGGCTTCGTTAACAATAGGTTGCTCACGTACCACACCTTGCCCGGCTTTAGCTTGTCGGACACTTTCAAGCAATAATGCCCCGAGCTCATCCCCGGTAAATTCATGGCTAGCCAAGTTAATAGTATCTAAGTCTTTCATGCTTTTTATTGCCATTTGTCTAACTCCTTTACCAAGTCTTTTAGTATATGCGCAGGAATATTTTCGGTTTTCGCCTTGGCATAAACCAATAGCATAAAGATTTTACCGTTTTCTAAGCGATTATAATAAATCACTCTAACACCACCGCTTTTACCACCACCTTGCCTAGCAAAACGCACTTTACGAACACCGCCACTTTTCGGAACGACATCACCAATATCAGGATTTTGGCTAATCATGGTATGGAGTTCGCCCTGTTCTTCTTTAGTTAATAGGCTATCAACCATTTTTATATATAAAGGCGTTTCAACAATGGTAAACATAAATAATCTCACATACTACATTGTCGTAGTATAACAGACTATGCATTTAAAATTAACCTCAAAATTTAAATGCTATAGGCTTAAAAAAACAGGTAATGCGAAGGCTATTCATAACTTAGCAAATCTACGCCTGCCTTTTTAAGCTCTCCTTTCGCCGTCACATAGTGGTACAGCGTACTGCTGGGAATATCACCAAGCTCCCTGCAAATCGCAGGAATACTTTTGGTTTGGTCTTGCATCAGATGCTGAGCATAACGAAGTTTCTCAGCCGTCATAATTCTAGGTCTGCCGCCTTTACGCCCCCGAGCCCTAGCAGCGGCAATCCCCTCTTTCACCCGTTGACGAATAATATTGCGCTCCATCTCTGCAAACGCCGCTTGAATTTGTAAAAACGCCCGACCTGCAGGGGTGGTGGTATCCATCGGTGAATTGATGGCTTTAAAACCAATATCTTTCTCAGCCAGTTCATCAATGAGTTTGATTAGGTCGCTGGCTAACCGCCCTAACCTATCCAAATCTAAAACCACTAGTACATCCCCTTTTCGCAAATAGTTGAGACAATCATCCAATCCTTTACGTTGGGAATTACTGCCTGATGCTTTGTCTTCAAAAATTCGCTCACAGCCGATTTCTGTTAACGCATCAACTTGACGGTCAAGGAGTTGTTTCCCTTCCGATGTGGATACTCGAGCATAACCGATGAAACTCATTTTTTATTACTAACCTTTATTGTCTGTAGTCATTGCCTTAATTTATGAGATAGCTAACAACAACCCAATTTTTTGTTTGATTATCTCAAGCTCCGCTTGACTAACATTGCCTTTATGCTTTGCGTTACGTGCTTTCCAATCCAAACTTTTGACTTGGTCCGATAAGGCAACATTTTGCGGTGTACCTTCAATAGTGACTTCAAACGGGTAGCCTTTGATTTTGGTAGTTAAAGGACAACAAATCACTAACCCTGTGGCTTGGTTATAAGCTTTGGGCGTTAATACCACAGCAGGACGATGACCTGCTTGTTCATGTCCTGCTTGGGGATCAAACTCCAGCCAAATAATATCGCCAACCTCAGGAATATAACTCATAGCAATTCCTTACCGACAGGCTGACCAAAATCAATTTCGCTATGCACATTATCTGGGGTGATTTGACCTAATAATTGTTCTAATGTTTCTTGAGAGTCTATAATCGGTTCAATAATAATCCGCCCTGCTTCGGCTCGTACATCGACCTTTTTTTCAGCACTCAAATTTAACTCGGTTAAAATACCTGCAGGAATTCTAACCCCGATACTGTTACCCCATTTTCTCATGGTGACTTGCATTTTTTTCCTACCTGGCGCTTGATAAATATTCAAACTTAATTATACATTGTATAATTATACTTATCCAGTAATGAAATTAATCACGATAAATAATAATTAGCATATCTTATCATAATTAGATTTATTTGGCTTTATCATGAAATAAATGGAATAAAAAAGCGCCGAATTGGCGTTGATTTACAAAATCACGAAAAACAATAGGTTTTCGTGATTATCAGGTAAATTTATAATGGTGTAATAACTAACAGAATTTATGCATTAATTCCATGATTTGATAGACGGTAATGGATTTTCAATGAGAATCGCTACAATTAACATAGTCTAGATGATGTAAAATTTTTGGCTTAGGCTAAGTACATTTAGTTTACCCTTCTCTTCTATCAAATATTACCGTATGCGTTTCTCTATGAAATTCTATACCTATCTGATGAATGATACGACTGGGTGTTGTGTATTTGTCAGCATAACGCTTCTGTTGTATTTGAGCTAAGGCGGTTCCTTGTGGTTGATCGTTTTTACCATTCACGACTTTAAATTCAAAAGTGTAAACGTGGTCTCCAATGATGAGTGTCATGTCGATGTTACCAAGACTTGTTGCGTCTTCTGTGATGGTTTGAAAGCCTAAACTGGCAAACAGTGCGTAGAAGACGCTGGCCCAATAGCCTTCGTAATTGGCAATCGGATTATTTCTGTGCCAGTTATGGGGAATGCTACTAAAAAATGCTTGGATGATGCTTTCAATGCCATCAAGATTATGCTGAACAATCGCTTCGTAAAGTTCACTTTGTTTGAGTAACATATCATCTTTGGCATGGGCGATGTATTTTAATAGCAGTGATTCCGATAAGCTTTGTTGTACTTCAATGTTGGGAAATTTTAGGGTATAACGTACACTGGGTTTTAACAGCATTTTATCAATGGTGAGATAACCCGTTTGAAATAGTAAGGCGATGATACTGATATCGCTTATTTCAAATTGTGATAGGTTTTGACTATCAATAAGTCTACCAATCAGTTGATGGATATGGATGTTTTCATTTAATAGCTTATCCATTAAGAAGGTTGCATTACCTGTTTCTACCCAGTAGTTTTTATAGAGCTTTTGTGGGTTACTTAAAAACAGTAAGACGTCAAAGGGGTTATAGACTGCTTCACCTGTCCAATTATAGCCGTTATACCATTTTTTTAACTCTTCAAGATCCACTTTATCTAATTCTACAGCGAATACGTTTTCAAGCTCAGATTGGGTGTAACCACAAAGCGCTGAGAATCTTTCATCTAAGGTAACATCGTATAGATTATTTAAACCTGAAAATAGATTGATTTTACTAAATTTAGAAACGCCTGTGAGCATGGCAAATTGTATATGGGCATCTTGACCTTTAATAACGGAATAAAAATCCCTTAATTGATTACGGACAATAATAGATTTTTCTGAATTCTGCAAACTGTCTAAAATCGGCTTATCGTATTCATCTATCAATATGACAACTTTTTGCCCTGTTGTTTCATGGCAATGCTGAATGAGTGCTTGAAACCTACCACTAATCGTTTTTAAGCTATTAGTAATACGCCATCTTTCTTCTAAAGCCGTTAAAATGTCCGATAAAGCAAGAGATAAGTCATCGTAACCTTCTATACCGCCATCAAAGCTAATGCGAATAACAGGATAGGATTGCTCCCATTGCCAGTGATGTTCAGCATATAATCCAGTGAATAGCGCCTTGTTACCTGCAAATATTTCAGCAATAGTATCAAGGGTCAGGCTTTTGCCAAACCGTCTAGGTCTTGATAAAAAAATATATTTACTAGTATTAATTAGTTCAATGATTTTGGCCGTTTTATCGACGTAATAATAGTTACCTTGTCTTAGTTCGGCTAAATTTTGGATGCCGATAGGAAATTGTTTTTTTACCATTTATTAGATCCCCACTAAGAATCACAAGATAATTTCAATAACTTAATAAAATTATTTCTCAAGAGTAACTTATGTAAGTTATGCATAAAAAGTAAGTTATAACATTTACTAAAAGATATAACTTACTTAAGTTATTTAACTTTCTTCATTTTTTGTTGCGAGAACTGCTAAATTTAATTGTTCTTCTGAAAGAAAGCTTAGCTGCTGAATCGCTGTTTTGACAATTATCGAACGATTAGCACGAGCGACCCTACTTTTTACAAGTAATTCATCGATTTGATCACTCACTTCTTGGGTAAGTGAAAAAGTTTGGCGAATATATTTAGCCTTCGATTCTTTTTGTAGCGAATGGGTATTCGCCCCACCAATAAAACTATCGACAGAGATATCAGCATTATAACCTTTTTTCTTTAAATCACTTAAACCCATTATACTTCTCCTAAAAACTCTTCGGCAATCGCTACAATTTCTGCGCTAGCCTTGCCATCTGTATCACCTTTGGCTTCAAATACTGTAAATCCATTTTCATCAGCGTCATCATAAATATTACGATTACTGGTGAAATTTTGAAGAGCTGGAATATTAAAGGATTCACAAGCATCTTTAGCATCGGTGATACGCTGGAATTGACTGGGCAAAGTTGGACATTGCGTCATGACGGCTTTTGCTTTTAAATTAGGATTGATGGCTTTTGCCATTTTCACCAGATTTTCCATGTGTGCCAGTGTTTTTAAATCCCGACGTTTAGGTCTAAAAGGCAACAACATATGGGTTGCAACAGTCATAGCAGAACGTAAGGCTTCAGAATCTTGACCACCTGCATCAATGACAATATCTTGATAACGCTTTGACAAATCAATTAGTGTCTGTCTAATATTACCTGAGCATTGCACTGATGGGAGTGTTTTAGAAATTTGGTTTTGCTCCCGCTCTTTTACCCAGTCAGTCGTTGTACCCTGCGGGTCAGCATCTAACAATAAGATGTCTCGATTTCTATTCTGCAAATAAACTGCAATATTTTGAGCTAAGCAGCTCTTGCCTGAACCACCTTTTTCACCGCCAATTAAGATTATCATAAGTTACACCTTTTATTTAAGTTATTAAAGTTACATAACAATTTTAACAGATTTAAGTTACGTAAGTTAATTAATTTATTCAAAATTTTATCATATATAATTTATTGATTTAAATTAATTTTTCATATAGATGTAATATTATTTAATGAAATTACTTACGCAAGTTACTTATTAGCATTAACTTATGTAATAAATTATATGATTAAATAGGACGTATTTCTACCAACTTCTTTCTAATATTTCTTGAATATTTTTAAATTTTTTAACACTAGTAGGGTCTTTTAGTAAGACACGCCAACTATTAAAAACTTCATCATAACTTCTACTATCATTGCTTGCGAGTAAACTACTATTAGCATCTAGAAACTCCTTTTTAAATTTGGCCAATTTATTAATTTGACCATCTGATAGTCCTTTTATTTGCCATGATAGTGCTAGAGGATTTTTTTTCTCTGACTCAAACATATCAATTGTCTTACCAACAGGTTGCGCAGTTTTTTTAGCTTGAGCTTTTAATTTGAATTTTAGCTCAAGATGAGTGAATTTTTTTCCCGTTTTTACAAGTTTATATTCAACATTAATTTTAGTTTTTTCATTAATTTCATTGACTGCAGTTTCAATAACTCGTACTTTCAAATCTTTGGTTGCAGGGTATTTGTCACCAAGATCAAGAAACTCTCTTAAATCTTCAATTGTGATTTTTCGAAACCCTGTATCTTTAAATTGCATGAGTAATTCAAAGAATCTAATACTATACGAGCTACTAAGCCCTGCAATATCTTGTTTTAAATATTGGGTAAAATTAGCTGATAAATTGCTCAAATAGGGCAAAATTGATTTACTAAATCTAAGAACCACAAAATGCTGATTATTAGGCATTTTAGTTGGTTGTAATCCTAAACTTTGAGCAAGTTTAATCATACCTTCGCCAGTTCCAACTCCCATATCCTGTACCCAGCGAGTTTTTAGTACATCGTCACCTACTTTTAATACAATAGAACGTTCATACAAACGTTCAGCCGCTTCACGCATTTCTCTATATGCAGTTTTAGGATGCACACCCATTTCAATAAAATCGCTTACTTCGACGGTATAGACCTCTTCATCTTGAACTTCCACACCTTTAGGTATTTGAGAAATTGCAGAAAGAATCAAGCGTTGTTCATTTGCAGTTAAGTGATAACTGGCAGTAATAACTACATTAGATTTCACAATTAGATCATTACTCATGGCAAAATTCCAATAATTAATAGGACACAAAATATCATAGTCCCATTAAAGTAGTCAATCCGTCCCATTAAAGTAGTCAATCCGTCCCATTAAAGTAGTCAATCCGTCCCATTAAAGTAGTCAATCCGTCCTATTTATGTCCTCCAAAACCGGGCTACATCAGACATACAGATGGTCTATAAACCTTTAAAAACTATAAAAACTTAAAAAAGAAATTTTTTGTTTTTAAAATTTTATATATTTAAACGTTGAAATTCCTGTAAGTGGAATAGCCAAGCAGCAAGATTGGCAGATGAATCGAGAGTTTTTAAGCCCCAGCTATACCACCAAGCTATCAGATCTACTCAAAGTGCATTAGTGCGAGTTTGCTAACGGCTGTTAATAAATCCATGTTAAAAGAGAAACCCTGATGTGTGCCAACTTTCAACCCATTAGCGCTACGCAAGCGCCGTTATTTACCAATCAACAGCTCAGCTTTGCCGTCAAACAGGATACCTATTCAGGCTATGAAGCCCCCTTGCTATTTGCTAACCTCTTATCAAATACGAGGGGTGATCTTGCCGAGTGGCACTCAGCCATGTTTGGAATGGTGCCTAAATGGGCCTAAGATACCGATATTGCCAAGCACACTTATGATGCCCTTAGAAACGGTGATGGATAAACCGAGTTTTAAACATGCTTGGTACAACAATCAGTTTGCGTTAATTCCGGTACAAACCATCTATTAGCCTAAATACATTAACGGTAAAGCACATCGCTATGGCATTCACCGTGAAGATAATGAGCCGTTTACCGTAGCCGCTTTATATGAAATTGTTAAGATAGGGGAGCAAATCATTCGCTTCATGACCATGCTGACCATCAATGCCGATAATCATCCTTTCATGTCACAATTTTACAAGCCTGAAGATGAAAAACGCTCGATTGTGGTGATTGAACCTGAGCATCGCCAGGATTGGCTCAATATACATCATGAGGACGCGTTTGAGCTACTTAAACCGATGGGTGCTGGGTATGTAGCAGAACATCGGCCAAAGCCGAAAAAACCGCTTAAAACGGCGCAAATGGATTTGTTTAATGGCTAGGGTAGCGGTTATATGACTGACTTATACCCATGATTGATTAATTTAATGACTTCAACCCCAATGACAGCAGGTACGCAATCTCAAATCGATTCCATCTTTAACCAAGTTGTCCAGTACAACCAACAGTACGATACCTGACCCCTGCCGTCAAATCCGTACAGTTAAACTTGGGAGATTTTAGTTACGCAGCTTGACGATAATAATCAAACCACACCTGTCTTGGCGATTTATAGGCCAAACCCTTTTGAATCCTCGTTTGGTTGTAGTACAGCTCAATATAGCCAATGATATCGCTGATGGCTGTAAATCTTGTCTTATAGTCTTGGTGATATACTAATTCATTCTTTAATACGCCCCAGAAACTTTCTATTGGAGCGTTATCAAAGCAGTTGCCACGACCACTCATCGAGCCTGTAAACTGATGCTGTTTGATAATCTTGTGGTAGGCATGGCTACAGTACTGACTGCCTCTGTCAGAGTGAACTATTAGCTCGTTGCTGGGCCGTTTGTTCTTGATGGCCATGTTCAATGCACGGCATACTAGATCAGCGGTCATACGTTTGTTAATGGCATAGCCAACCAGCTCTTTAGTGTATAAGTCTTTAACCCCTGCTAAGTACAGCCAACCCTCATTTGTCCAGATATAGGTAATGTCACTGACCCAAGACTCATTAGGACGCTTAGCATCAAACTGCTGATCCAACACGTTTGGATAAACCATTTTATTATGGTTTGAGTCTGTAGTGACTTTAAAGCGTTTATGGCGACGGCATTTGATGCCATGTTCTTCTTTGATACGTCTGACCATGTACAAGCTAATATCATGGCCTTGCTCTATGAGCTTTGCATGCAGTCGATCAGCACCATAGCGCTCACGAGTTTCACTGTGAGCAGCCCTAACCAGTAGCTCAGACTGATTACGATGTATCTGTTGGTCACTGATATCACGACTCAGCCAGTCGTAATAACTTGATGGCTTAACACTTAACACACGGCACATAGTGGTGATGCTAAAGAAGTGCTGGTTATCTTTGATAAAGGCGTACCTGACTAACTGTGCTTTGCAAAGTACGCCGTGGCCTTTTTTAGGATCTCTCGCTCCTCTTCGGCAACTTTAAGTTGTCGCTTGAGCTGCTTTATTTCTTGGAGAGCCGTCATAAGATCAGGATCGTATTGATCTGTTCCTGCAAGTTTGCCTTGGTTAGCTTTGTTGTTCCAGTTCGATAAGGTTTGCATGGCGATACCAAGCTGCTTTGCGGTCGCTGAAATATTGCCGTTGTTGTCTGATATCTTCTTGACGGCTTCGGCTTTGAATTCTTCACTATAAGTTCTAATTTTCTTGACCATGATAAACTCCGATTAATACGCTTAGTTTACCAAGTTTACTTGTACGGTTTCTTCAGCATAGCTCAGAGAATTGACTGTGGTATATCTAATAGATATGGGTTTTGATTTATAAAATGGCGAAAAATAATTATTTTTATTGGGCACAGTCCTTTTTGACTAATTCATTATCAAAGTTTGGCTAAACATTTATTAAATCAAAAAATAAGCCCCTATTTCGGGGCTTATTTTTTAACACCACAACACAATTATTGATCAGTCATTCGCTCAATTCTCACCAACATCACCCGATTTGAGAAGATCTCGATAACAGTAAAGCGATAACCATCTTCCTCAATACTGTCATTGATATTTGGTAAATTGGGCAAATTCGCACCCATATAACCCCCAATCGTCAACTGCTCTGCATCCGCAAACAAATCGGAGTTATCGATTTCTAAGCGCAACTGGTCTAAGCTTGCGGTACCATCGACCAACCAATGATTATCATGCTGGGTAATTTCTGGTGATTCGTCCTCGTCAGGGAACTCACCAGCAATCGCTTCAAACAAATCCAGCGGCGTGACCAAACCTGACACTTGACCAAACTCATCAATCACGATGGCTAAATTACCTTTGGCATTTTTAAGTAGCTTAATCAAATGCAAATTATCAATCGTGTCTGACACATACACGGGCTGGTGCTGTTTTGCCAAATCATACAAGGCTTGTTTATCAGCGTCTGTCATCGTTTCAAGCGTTGATAAAATACTCTTAGAACGCACCACACCCAAGATTTTATCGACTGAGCCATCGCAAATCGGTAATAAGCTATGCGGGGTACTTAACACCTGTGTCTTGATATCAGCCAACGACCCATTGATATCGACCCATGAAATGTCATTGCTCGGTGTCATCACTGTTTCGATATCTCGCTCACCTAGGGCTAACACGCCGCTAATCATATAGCGTTCTTCTTGGACAAAGGCGACTTCCGTATCAGATGGCCTATCTTCGCTAACGAGTTCACTGTTTGGCTCTGCTTTACCACCCATTAGTCGTAAAATACTGTCGGCGGTACGCTCACGTAGTGGTACACGATTTTCATATTTGGTGCGGTTACGTTGGGCAAACTGGTTAAAGGCTTCAATTAAGATTGAGAAACCAATTGCCGCATACAAATAGCCTTTGGGTAAATGGAAACCAAAACCTTCAACAATTAAGCTAAAGCCAATCATGAGCAGGAAGCTTAAACACAAAATCACGACAGTTGGGTGACGACCGACAAAGTTCGTCAACGGCTTTGAAGCAAATAGCATCACCGCCATAGCAACGATTACGGCAGCCATCATCACTTCAAGCTGTTTTACCATACCGACCGCCGTAATCACCGCATCAAACGAGAATACCGCATCTAAAATCACAATCTGTATGACGACAGCGGTAAAACTGGCGTAAATCTGCTTACCACCGGTGTGTTCAGGTTTACCTTCGATACGTTCATGTAGTTCTGCCGTGGCTTTAAACAATAAGAACACACCACCGACAATCAAAATTAAATCTCGAACAGAGATATCGAACGAACCGAATAACGCAATGGGATTGGTCAAGGTGATTAACCAAGACATCACGAACAACAATCCGAGTCGCATGACTAAGGCTAACGTCAAGCCTAAGTTACGGGCTTTATCCCGCAGGTGAGGTGGTAATTTGTTGGCAAGAATGGCGATAAAAACAAGATTGTCGATACCCAGAACGATTTCTAGAATGACAAGTGTGAAGAAACCCAGCCAAACCGATGGATCAGCCAATAGTTCTATCATGGAAACTATACCCTTTTAAGTAATTAATCAGTCATTAAAATTGTTGAGTCAATGACTAGGGCAGATTGGGTGGGAAAGTTGGATAAAATAGGGCGTTGTTAGCGGTTTTCCTGACCTCCTCTTACCTTAGCAAAAGACAAGTCAAGGTCTGGCTAACTATGGGAAACCTTTAAATAAGGTTAAATGGTCATAGCTGATTTACCGATGGGATGGTAACATCCACATGGATTGACGATAAATCACAAGCTTAAAAAAGCAGGAAGTTACTCCCCTTGATGATCATGAGTATATTTTAAGCAACACTAAAAAGCAAATAGTTGCTTAAATTAATTAAAGCAATTTGTAACTAAACAATTCGACTATTAATGTCGTAAACTTTTAATCGCTAACACAATCGCCCCAACCACCATCGCAATGGCAGCTCCATAAAGAAAAGTATTAAAATTAGCGCCACTTTCAACGGCTTGCTCCAAAAATAAAATCACTAAAATGATCATCGATACTTGCATCAAATTAATTTTTAAGTCATGAAAATCATGAATGCCAAGTACAGTTAAAAAACGAGATTCTTGGGCAGGTTTGTTGGAGATAAATAAACGGTAATAGGCAATCGCAATCATCTGAAAACTTAACGCAATCAATAAAATATCCAACGTCTTTAGCAGATTAACTGCCAAAATCTGCCCATCAAGGGGTTTAACCGCGGGATTGGTAACAAAGTCGGATAGCACATGAAAAATAATATTTAATGAAGCAACATACAGCGTTACTGAAGAGAGTAGGCTCACAATAATCGTGAGAAACACCAAATAACGGCTATTTTTAAACAGCTTTTCCATCATAAAAAAATAAGCCTTTGTAAAAAAGGCTTATTTTATCACAATTAAACATTATCATTAGCAATCGGTAATTACCGTCGGGTCTATGCTTTACCCAAATTCGGAAATTTCACTGACAAAATCGCCGTTATCGTTAATACCGTAGCGATAAAGCCGAGTGAAATAGCCATCGGCACGTGAAACACCTCAAGCAGTAGCATCTTGGCACCGATAAACACCAAAATCACGCTTAATGCATACGGCAGTAAATGGAACTTATCCGCCAAGCCTGACAACAAGAAGAACATCGCACGTAAACCCAAAATCGCCAGTAAATTTGCTGTCAATACAATAAACGGGTCGGTGGTTACCGCAAAAATCGCGGGAATCGAATCCACCGCAAAAATCACATCGGACAATTCCACCAAAATTAGCACCACCGCTAATGGGGTGAAATACTTAACGCCGTTTTTAACCAGTACAAATCGCTCTTGACCCGATGCATCATGGCTATCATCACTGATTCGCAAATGTTTTTGTAAAAACTTATACAAGCCTGACTGTTTTGGGTCTTCTTGTTCATCATGGTTTTGCCACATCTTGATACCCGTGTACAGCAAAAAGGCACCAAATATATATAAAATCCAGCTAAACTCACTTACCAGCCACGCACCCGCAAAAATCATCACGGTACGCATAACAATGGCACCAATCACGCCATACAGTAGAATTTTACGCTGCATCGCAGGCGACACCGCAAACGCCGCAAAAATCATGAGCCACACAAACACGTTATCAATGGCGAGTGACTTTTCGAGTAAATAACCCGTGAAGAATTCACCGACTTTTTGATTGGCGATTGCCGAGCCAAACGACCCGTTTAGATACCACCATAAGCCACCTGCAAACAGTACAGAGACACCAACCCAAATCGCACTCCAAATCCCTGCCTGTTTCATGGATACGGATTCGCCTGGCGGCGGAGTCTTAAAAGTAAAAAAATCGACTAACAGTAATGTTGCCACAATGGCAAAAAACACGGCGTATAACATCGGACTGCCGATAGCTATCGCTTCGGTGTTGGCAGGTAAACTCGCAAGTAACATTATCGCTCCTTAAACGTCTCATCAAAAAATTGATAGTGTCGTGGAAGCGATGGAAAAAGGTTAGCCTAAAACAGAAAAACCTTGACCCATGCTAACCACAAATGATTAACAACGAGTCAAGGTCTGGCTAACTATTGTGACAATAGCTGACTTACCGATAAGGGCTAATAATTGAACAATGCCTTATGTAATGACGATAAGCCACAAACTTAATAAAGTGAGAAGTTACTCCCCTTGAGTAACGCTAGCTTACTTTAAGCAACATCATTAGTCAATATGTTGCATATAAATAATTATAGAAGAGGTCAGCACAGAATTCGGAGAAAATAGTACGCTAAGGAATTTTGTTTATTAATAAGTTTATTAAAATCAAAGACTTATTTTTTACCCTTTGCCTTTTTAATAGAGATGAATAATATGCAATTTAATTAAGAGTATTTTCATAAATTTATTAAACAACAAACACATAAAATTCAATAAATGTACCTAGCGTACAATATGAACCGAATTACGTGCTGACCCCAAGTTGATACGATTCAATTTTTCCAAAAAACGAGGGTTTTTTAGACAATTTTATTTAGGCGAAAAAACAGGGGCAAATCGCCCCTATTTTTATCAATTAACTTGTCTACAAATCACCATCCAATAAATATATAGATAGGCCCTATTAGAAAATTTTAATTAAAATCAACGAAGGGTAGTTACTAAAAGGCTTCAAGTACTACGCCAAATGAGCAATCTCATCAATTAACTCAGGCTTTTTACCCAATAATTTAAGTAAAACTTGAGCTGAACCGCTGGGTTTACGTTGTCCTTGTTCCCAAGATTTTAACGTATTGACAGAAATACCTAAGGCTTTGGCAAATTAACTTTGTGACAAACCTGCTTGATGACGGACTTGAGCCGTATCTGATATTTCTGTCGTACGTGCAAAGATACCTGCTTTGATTTGGTTCAATGCTTCAATCAAATTGTCTCGCTCTGCAACTAAATCAGGTTCATCATCAATAATCGCTTGAACAGCTGCTTCAATATCGAAGTCTTTAAGAAAATTTGTTTTCATCGGTTATCTTTTTAGCTTTTGAAGCTCACTTGGCGATATATTTTCTTGTTCATTTTTTGCGTAGAATTAAGACATCACAATCAGCCCATCTTCTAATACATTAAAGTAAATGAGACGAACGCCGGTATTTTCAATCATAAAAAGACCAAACAAATTTCCTTAGCGTGCTATTTTCTCCAAATTCTGTGCTGACCCCATGTAGGTTTGAATTTTATTAGTGTCCTAAATTAGTTGACCACCACCAGATTCTTATCAAAGACTTCATCATCTATTATTCGCCAAACGGCAACTTGCTGATGGTCTTTGGTGGTGACTAGATTTAAAGTTTGTTCAATCATTGCTTGAGGTCTCATATCCTTATGATGTTTATTTGCTTCAAACCCAGTTACTTTACACTTAGCGGTTTAATTAAGCTACTTACTTGAGCTATTTGCTTCAGTTATTAGGCTTGGCTACTTACTCAACTTCAATATTCTAAAGGCGCCCTGAATAACTAAAGCAAATACGATGCTACCAATAATCAAATCAGGCGTACTAGAGTGTAACCAATTAACCAAAATCCCTGCAACAATTACCCCTAAATTGATAATCACATCGTTTGAAGTGAAAATCGTACTGGCTTGCATATGGGCTTCTTCTTTGCTTTTCGATTTTTGTAGTAAATAGAGGCAAATCGAGTTTGCAATTAGCGCAAGAATCGATATGACTATCATGGTAGAAAAGTCAGGTAACTGCTCATTGCCAAAGAAACGTCTTAGTACTTCTAAAAAACCAAGAATCGCCAGAGTAATTTGAAAATATCCGGCAATTCTAGCAATCCGTTTTTTCTTAATGACCGTTCCACCGACCGCAAATAAGCTAATTCCATACACGAAGCTATCTGCTAACATATCTAAGCTGTCGGCGACCAACCCCATCGAACGAGAAATCAGTCCCGTGCTCATTTCAATAATAAAGAAAGCAAAGTTAATGACCAGCACTATCCATAGTAGCTTTCTTTGCTCAGCATCTTTTTTGTGACTAGAGTCAGCATCAACTTTAAAATTATTGTTGGGATCAGAGGGGTCAATGGTTTCGGTCGAGAGTAAGGTGTCTCCTAATTTTAGGTCATGAATAGCAGTCTCTATCCCTTCTATATTGTCATGATGAAACACAGTTAATTGACGGTTAGGAATGTCGAACTCAAGATGTTCAATATTCGAGTGGCCCTCTAATTTCATTCGGATTAGGTTTTCCTCCGAAGGGCAGTCCATCTTCGATATTTTAAAAGTTGTTTTATTCATAGCTACATTTATATCCGGGTGGTGGTTCAAAAAGTAGGCTGGAAAAAACAGGCTGAGAAATTGATAAATAGTGAAATGCAAATGACACTATACATCAAATGCCCAGCCTGTCTAAGTGACAATATAAAGAAAAATGGTTTCAAAAGCTATGGTAAGCGAAACTATAAATACAAAGACTGCAAAAGGCATTGAAGGTAATAATACCAAACCCAATAGTTAAAGTCTTGCTTATGTAGGACGCATACGATGCACCGCTGGCTATATCTTGCCAAAAATGGTGCGTAAAACGCACCTTATTATATTTTTTGGGTTTGGTATAATTGCACTATCAGACATCGAGTAAGGCGAGCATTTAGGCGAAGTTGTAACTTTCCTAAAAAACTGGAAAATCACTTTAAAGCCTTTGATTTAGCTTTCTTTGGGGTCAGCACGGAATTCGGTTCATATTGTACGCTAGGTACATTTATTGAATTTTATGTGTTTGTTGTTTAATAAATTTATGAAAATACTCTTAATTAAATTGCATATTATTCATCTCTATTAAAAAGGCAAAGGGTAAAAAAATAAGTCTTTGATTTTAATAAACTTATTAATAAAAAAAATTCCTTAGCGTACTATTTTCTCCGAATTCTGTGCTGACCCCATTTACTGCTATCTCTAGCTCCAATTGTTTTCGAAGTGTTTTGAAAAGCGTGCCGAAAGTAATAGACAATCATAAATATACAACCATCTTTTGTTAGGTAAGAAGAATATTGAATTAGTTAACCGGACTTATAACAGCCTAATGCCATCTAAATAAGACCTAGACGATCACACCTGAAAGACAGGCGCGAATCCACCGCCTGGCGTACGGAAGTTAGTCACCTGACCTTGATACACACGCGCAGCAGGTAGTAACAGTTTTCCGCCATACGTATAAAGACGTATATCTACCTTTCTTGTTGTTACGATGTCATCAATTTTGAGTGATCTCTCTCCTGCAGGGACAAAGGTCTGTGCGATATAATCTTCATCCAGAATGTTTTCGAAGACGCGTCGAGTCAGTTTGCTACCGCGATAAACGCCTTTGCTTCCATGACCAGCAACTGGCTTAAAAAACAGTTGCCGCCGAGTAAGCCACAACTCTGCTGCATCGTCTCTTGATACAATCTTAGTCCTCGGTACAGACCTTTCGAGGCACTCCACTGCAGCCTCATCCAGACCCCAAGAGCGCAATATTTGGGAGTCTGATAGCAATGTCAGGTTTTGCTTATTGGCCAACATAGCATGTACGCGGGGATTGGGTGTCACTACCACAGCACCCTCTAAATAAGCCTGCTTAAGCAATACATGGTCAGGGTCCTCAAATGCAAAGTCGACAAGCCGATTGTAAATCATATCGATTTTCTGGCCATGGGCTGTTAACGTACCCCCCCACTGTCAGAATAGTTGTCACCCCCACCCAAACAACCTAAATGGGGGAAAAGGAGACAACCATGGCACAATACAGTCTAGAACGCAAACAAGCCATACTAAACAAACTTTTATCACCTAACCTTATTAGCATAGCAAAGCTTGCGAGAGACGAACACATCGCCGAACAAACCCTATATAATTGGCGTCATCAAGCTAAACGCCAAGGGAAAGCCGTGCCGACTAACCACAAAACCCAAGAATTAAGCCCTGAGACCAAGCTCACCATCATTATTGACACCGCTAGACTTAATGAGACTGAGCTTGCCGAATACTGTCGCAGCAAAGGGCTCTACCCTGAACAAATCGCCCAATGGAAAACACAGACCCTCACAGGCTTTAGCACAAGCGAACAACAAACCAACCTAAATCGCAAACAGCAACAAGCCGACCAAAAACAAATCAAACAACTCAAACAAGAAATCAAACGCAAAGACAAAGCGCTTGCGGAGGCAGCCGCCATACTGATCTTGCGAAAAAAGCTCGATACCCTATGGGGGGAAGACGAGGACGAATGACCATTCTTGCAGACCGGCAACAACTAATCACCCTCATTGACCAAGCGACCAACGCAGGGGCAAGGCTTCACATCGCCTGCAGCGAGGTTAGCATTAGTAAACGCACCTATCGACGCTGGAAGGCGGATAAAGACAACACAGGGGATAAGCGCCCCATCGCTGTTAGAGCTGCCCCGAGTAATAAACTAAGCGACATAGAACGCCAAGCCATACTTAATGCCTGCAATGAGCCCCGCTTTGCCAGTTTACCGCCGAGTCAAATCGTTCCCACCCTACTGGATGAAGGCATTTACCATGCCTCAGAATCAAGCTTTTACCGTGTTTTAAAGGGGCGCAACCAACTTAAGCCTCGAGGACGTGCCAAAGCCCCTAATCCTCGTAAACCGCCAGAGACGTTTATTGCGACTAAGCCTTGCCAAGTGTTTTGTTGGGATATCACTTATTTACCAAGTACGGTACGGGGACAGTTTTATTATCTGTATATGATTGAGGATGTCTATAGCCGTAAGATTGTAGGTTTCGAGGTGTATGACAGGGAAGCGGGTGATTTAGCGGCTAAACTGCTAGAACGTACCCTATTAAACGAGAATGCCATTGGTACAGGGGTGATACTGCATTCGGATAATGGGGCGCCGATGAAGTCGCAGACCCTGCGAATGAAAGCCTATGAGCTTGGGGTGTTAACCTCTTATAGTCGTCCTCGGGTGAGTAATGATAATCCGTTTGCTGAGGCGCTGTTTCATACTGTTAAGTATGCGCCAAGTTTCCCTGAGCATGGCTTTGATAGTTTAGACAATGCTCGTGTGTGGGTGAATGGCTTTGTGGTTTGGTATAACGCTGAGCATAAGCATAGTGGGTTAAATTTCGTGACGCCAAACGAGCGCCATACGCTTAAAGATGGTGCTATTCTAGCAAGACGTGAGTCGGTGCTGGTGATGGCAAAGCAGGTGAATCCTGCTCGCTGGAATGGTAGAGCGGTGAGAAATTGTTCGCCTGTTCAGCCAGCAGCCCTTAATCCTGTGCGTCCGTCTAAGCGGGTTATTCCCACTGAGGTTTTAGTCGCTTAATGTTAAATTGGGTGACAACTATGTTGACAAATACCGGATACCCCCATTTCACGAGTAATGGCTTTAATAGATTTACCTTGTTGATGAAGTATTTGGATTGTCACTGCTTGCTCCAAAGTTAACATGTTGAGCAGTCCAAAATGACCGCTATATTAACCAAGGGGGTCAGTTTTTAAATGCCATTAGGGGGTCATTTTTACACTGCCGCTAACAGTGTATCTGATATTTATGCATCTTTCAATTTCTGAAGATACTGTTCATCCAATATCCGCTGTTTTCGATTGAGAACAGCATTCAAAATCACAGCACAAAAAGCCGTTAGCAAAATTGGGCTGTTTAACAGAGGTGAAAGATAAGATGGTAGTTGTGAGAAAATAGTAGGTGAGAATACAGGCAACATACCTATGCCGGTACTGACTGCAATGATGTAGAGATTATTCACATTTTGAAAGTCGACACGCTGCAGTACTTTGATACCATTAGATGTTACCATCCCAAACATAAACAATGCGGCTCCACCTAGAACACATGAGGGTATAGACGCAACAAAGTAAGCTATTTTAGGAAATAGACCTAAAAGGATTAAAAACACACCAGCTAAAGCACATACACTGCGATTCTTAACACCTGTGATCGCTAGCAAACCGATGTTCTGAGCATAGGATGTATACGGGAAGATATTAAAAATCCCACCAATCATTGTGCCAAGGCTGTCAGCTCTAAAACCGCGAGTCAATTTTTCCTGATCCACCTCTTCTTCAACAATTTCACCTACAGCCATGAACATCCCAGCTGTTTCAATGAAAATAACCAGCATGACTACGCACATAGTCAAGACAGCCCAAAAGTTAAACTCTGGAATACCGAAGTGAAATGGCATCACCCAACCTAACCATGGGCTTTCATCTATCTTGTCTAAAGAGATGAGGCCAGAAAATGCAGCGATGATATAACCAATTCCCATCCCGATTAGAACTGAAATGTTGCCCAAAAAGCCTTTAACATAACGGCTGATGATAATAATGCTTAATAGAACACAGGCAGCGATAGATAAGTACAATGGATTTCCAAAGTCTTTTACCCCATATCCGCCAGCGGACCATGTGCCTGCAATACCAATGAGAGATAGACCAATCACAAGAATTTGAGTTCCTGTCACCACAGGAGGGAAGAATCGTATTAACTTTCCAATAAATGGTGAAATCAGGAAGCCAAAGATCCCTGCGATAATGATTGCCCCAAATACACTTAGTAGTCCCATATCTGGATTAGTCCCAATTGCAATCATTGGGCCTACTGCAGTAAAGGTAACTCCCATCATAACGGGAAAGCGAATACCTACATTTTTAAAACCAATAGTTTGAATGAGGGTGGCAATGCCACAAACAAATAGATCTGCAGTAATTAAGAAAGCAATTTCTGCAGTGCTTAACCCTAAAGCTCCTCCAACAATTAGGGGAATTGAAACAGCACCTGCATACATTACCAAGACGTGCTGGATACTGAGAAAAATCATGGAGCTTGGTTTTAAGTTATTGGCTGTGATTGTGTTAGTCATATATGTTTTTCTTCTTCAGCCTAAAAGGTATATTTGACGATGAAACTAGTAGCATTTTGATTAGTTTTAAAATATGGAGTGTCTTCGATTAAGAATTTGTTTTTCCAATAGTCGTATTCAATACCTGCTACTAATTTTTTTTGGCTTAAGCCTAGATGAGGGCTAAGGTCATATTTGATTTGTGGGTTAAAGTGAAAGTCGGAAGAGTTATTACCTTTGGAATTGACTACCCAATCAATGTATCCATCAAAAATGATTGATGATTTAAGAAATGGGACGGTATATGACCAGCTAGGAGTGATTTGCCATTGTCCACTTGGGGTGTTTCCATCGTCTGGAATGCGATAGTAAAAGTTAAGGGTGAAGTAATCAAAGCCTTTGATATCTAGATCAAAACCTGGTCCCACTAAATAATTCCACGTATCGTCATAACCCGCTTTATCTTGGATACTTAAGTCAAAGCTTGTAGCTATTAGGGCATCTTTCACTGGCCCAAAGCTCAAATTCGTATTGGTTAGTTTTCCTATTGAAAAGCGGGGAGCAATTTCTGTATAGACCGCATTATGACCTTGGGAAGCAGTCTTTTCACCGTCAAACCAATAAGTGTCGACGAATAGATAAAGATCTCCCCATTTCCAATTACTAGCATGTTCGAAGGTAATGGTTTCATGTGTATCTGGTTCAACTTCAAAACCTTTACCGTAAAGTGCAGAAATACTATTGGATTGCCAATTTAACGATGATTCCTCAGCAAAAGAATAAGTGCTTATTAAACATGTGCTTAAAAATAGATAGGGCGCATTTTTTTTCATATAATTGTTTCCGATATTCAAACTTCAGCACGATGTTTGTAGGTTGCACTAAAGCGTGACTGTAGATATTCCATGCTAGTAATTGGTGAATATTTAGGTGGATTGGATTCGCTGTAACAGTTAGGCAGGCAACGGATTACAGTTTTTGGGCTCGGTTGGATGAAGAATGGGAAAGAAAAACGTTGTTTGCCTTTAGGACTTGAAACACGATGAGGTGTCGATTTATAGAGATCATTTGACCATCGTGCCATCATGTCGCCGATATTGATAACATAAGTATCAGGAATAGGCGGAGCATCGATCCAATTACCATTTACATCCTGAACTTGTAATCCACCTACTTCATCCTGAGCCAAAATAGTTACACACCCATAATCAGTATGTGTTCCCGCATTAAAACCTTGAGAGTCTGTATTGTCTAAGGTAGGCGGATAATGAATTAACCGGAGAAAACATAGGCTGTCTTGCAGACAATGATCAAAATAATTTTGCGGAAGACCAATGGCATGAGACATGGCATTAAGCAATATTTTTGCTAAATCCACCATTTCATCAAAATACTCTTCTGTAGCTACTTTCCACCCTTCAATATTTGGATAAACATTTGGTCCCCTTAGAGGTTCTTGATTAATGACTTCGGGATGATTAGCTTCTAAATGGACACCCATGTCATATATTTCTTTAAAGTCTTCAGGTAAGTCAGGGTTCAGTTGTTCTACTCCTAATGCACCATATCCTCTATGTGCAATTTTATTCTTTTGAATATCTATTTCTAATTTCTCTTGTAGAGGCTTACTAAAAAACTCTTTAGCTAAACTTTGAACTTCTGCAAGGTGATTCGGTTTATAACCACTGATATAGAAGAACCCCCATTCACGACATGCTTGGTCAATTTGGTTGCATATATCTGCATAATCAGGATGGTTAACGTCATAAAGAGGTGCAATGTCGATAACTGGTAATTTTTTCATGGGAAACTCCTTATTATTAGATATATGTTTTTTTGAACATGTTACGATAATGCTGTTCAACACTGATTGGTGGATATAGCGGTTCTGAGTTTTCCTCCAAACACTCTCGAATGCATTCAATCTGATACTGGTGATTACCGCTGTAGAAGAATGGAACAGAATATCGTTCCCCACCTGAGATGTTGATGACGCGATGGAGGGTGGATCTATATGTATTGTTCGTCCACATAGAGATTAGGTCACCTAGGTTAACGACATAACTATCTTCAATAGGCTCTGCCCAAATCCATTGGTTTGTTGACTGATCCCATACTTGTAAACCACGATTATGGTCTTGAAGTAATAGAGTAAGCCCGCCGAAATCAGTATGTGCCCCACAACCTTTTTCATTTGGTTGAGCATTAGCTGGTTGAGGGGGATAGTGTAATAAGCGTAAAGTGACTAAATCTGCATCCTTACAAAACTCTGTGAAATAGTCAGCTTCCAAGTTTAGAGATAATGCAATAGCACGCATGAGTCGTTCAGAGACTTTAATCAATTCAACTTGATATTCCTCCATTACCTCTTTAAATCCATCAATATCTGGCCATTGGTTTGGGCCTTGGTTAAAAGCTTTATGGATGACAAAAGGATCTGAAGGTGAGCGTTCCTTCCCGATATAAAAGCCTTCCTTTATATCAGGCGGAGAATTAGGTTCAAGTGTTTGTGCTCTTAATGGTTCATAGCCTCTATTTGCTTCAGAAAGCTCTTTGGACCACTGCTTTTTCTGTTCTGGGGGAAGACTAAAAAATAATTTGGAATATTCAAAAACCTTATCTTGTAATGCTTTAGAAACTCCATGTCCCGTAATGTAAAAAAAACCTTTATCTAAGCATGCTTTCCGAATATGTGAGGCAATGTTTTGGTGCGTTTGTATGTCATTATCCAAAAGTCCAGAAATATCGATGATGGGTATAGAGGTAATGTTTTGATTGTTTTCCAGCGCAGTCATGTAGCAATCTCTCAAAAATAATGTTTTCTTTTTATATAAAATAATCATGAGACCGCATAGCAATGAATATCGAGCAAGCTGATGCCGAAAAGTGATCTGCATTGTATTAATTAAATAAAAACAATTGTTTAATAAACAAAGAATACATGTGATGCCAAAATAGCAACGACATGCGCTGAAAATAATGCTGTGTGGATGTAAGGAAGCTAGAGGTTTAATGGCATGTTTTTTGCTTATTTTTCAATATCTGATTCAAATTTATAAATGAATTTGGACTTTAAAGTTGGAATAGGATGTGATGTTAAAATGAGTACACGTGGTCTTCGCTTTCACTCAGCAGCAATTCATTATTTTGATGCTGTACGCCGGTGCGGTTCAATCAGGGAAGCAGCCAGACAATTAAATGTCGTATCTTCCGCTGTAAATAGGCAAATTTTAAAACTCGAAGATGAAATTGGAGCACCATTATTCAATCGGGTGCCTTCGGGTATGGTGCTTACTCATGCAGGTGAGTTATTTTCAAGACATATCAGTTTAGTATTGCGAGATACTAAGCGATTGCAGAATGAATTGGATGCACTGAAAGGGCTTTATAAAGGTCATGTAGAAATTGCGAGTGTTGAAACACTGGCAATTAATTTCCTGCCAGAGATTATTGAAAAATTCCAAGTAAAATATCCTAATGTAACTGTAGGGGTTACAATTTTTGGCTCAAAAGATATCCCTAATGAAATCATTGAAAATATGGTGGATCTAGGCTTGGCTTTTGCCTTGCCAAAGCATAATGATTTGCACCAAATAGCAATATCCCATTTTAAATTAGGTGCAATTGTATCGACTGAGCATCCCTTGGCCTCTCAAAAGACGGTGTCATTCCATCAGTGCCTCGACTATGATGTGATTATGCCAAAACCTAATTTATCTATTTATCAACAGTTGGCGCCATTATTTGCGGGTGCACAACATGCTATTCCAAATTTTAAAATGGAAACGAGTTCTTTGGAATTAATGAAACAGTTAATACTCAGGAATAAGGGAATTGGTTTTCAGACATTCTTTGGGTTGGAAAATGAAATAATTAATAATCGCCTTCGCTATATTCCGCTTAATGATAACAATGGTATCTACTGTGATTTAGGTCTGTATGCACGTAAAGGGCATTATCTTTCACCAGCAACAGACGCTCTCTCCAGGCTTATTACAGATGAAATCCTACAAAGAGGCGAAGCTGGACAATAAACATAACCTGAAAAGTACAACTAAAAAGCTAAGCCCTTATCGAAATCCCTCAATAAAGGCTTAGCTTTGTTTATTTTGGATAAGCAGCATCCACGCCTTTAACGAAATAATTCATACTCATCAATTGCGTATTTGAGAGATGTTTACCTTTTCCCAAAAGTAATGTTCCATCTTGTTTGTAAAGTGGTCCACTAAACACAATATATTGACCGTTACGAATTTTATCTCGGACTGCCAAAACCTTCATTTTTTCATTGTTAGAGACCATTGGACCAAAACCTGCTATATCGATGGCACCTTCCTTGACACCATACCATGTCGATCCCGACTTCCATATTTTGTTATGCACTTGCTGCAAAACAGGAGTATAGATTTTTTCCCAATATAACACTGATGCAGCTAGGTGACCTTTAGGAGCAAACTTACTCATATCTGAGTTCCAGCCAAAGCCAAATTTCCCTTTTTCCTGAGCAGCTTTAACTACAGCGGGTGAGTTGGTGACTTGTGATAATATATCAGCATTTTGCGATATTAATGCAAGTGCAGCCTCATGCTCTTTTCCTGAATCAAACCAAGTGTTAATCCAGACTATCTTGGTCTTAATTTTTGGATTTACAGATTGAGCCCCAAGTGTATAGGCATTGATGCCCCCTCAGTCAGAATAGTTGTCACCCCCACCCAAACAACCTAAATGGGGGAAAAGGAGAAAACCATGGCACAATACAGTGCAGAGCGCAAACAAGCCATACTAAGAACCTGTTCACAATCTTTTCAATAACAAAGCGATGAAAGCAAGATTGGTAAATTGAAGGCTCGAATTTAAATGACGCTCACAGTTGAGGTTTTAGTCGCTTGATTTAAATATGGGTGACAACTATGTTGACAAATACCGATTCCAGTTGAGTGCTGTAGTTCCGTAAGTAATTGAGAGTTAATAACAATTGATCCTCTATATCTAAAGTATGAGGACGACCTGATTTCTTTTTGAGTGATTCTGCTTTTTCTAAAACCTCTACCATTTCAGTAAAAACATGTCGAGGTACGCCAACCAAGCGTTTGAATTCAGAATCTGAAAAACGATTTAATTTCTGATATCTCATGAAATTTATATTGAGGTGGTTTTTACTTTCGCAAGAGGTCTAATGCTATATCTGAATTTATATATTAATTCAAAATAATAAATATGATTATGCTCTCTAAAAAGTTGAATTCAAAATAAATTGGTTCTCTATTGTAATTTGAGGTGCTGCTTTTTGGGCAACAACTTGAGCGAGATTCTCTGCTATGCACGGAATTAAATTATCATTAAGTTAATAATAACAAAGTTCAAGGAACCACAAAAATGTTGATATATACTCCCCCTTCTACAGCTAAAAGTATTCCAGTAATCGACTTAAGCGACAGTTTTTCCGATAACCTAGAAAAACGGAAATCTGTTGCGTGGGAAATCCATAAAGCATGCAGAACAACAGGTTTCTTCTATATTAAAAATCATGGTATCGCTTCTGAAGTTCTCCAAAAACAACTAGACATTGCAAAACAGTTTTTTGATCTTCCGATCGAAAACAAATTAGAGATTGATTTCAAAAACTCCAAATGCCTTCGTGGTTATGAAGCAATGGCAGCTCAAACACTTGATGAAGGCTCTCCTCCTGACTTAAAAGAAGGGTTCATGTCAGGGAAAAATCTAGATTCAAGTCACCCATATGTCCAAAAAGGCTATCCACAACATGGGCAGAATCAGTGGCCTGAAGATCTTCCTGAAATGAAGACCCAGACCGAAACCTATATTCAACAGACTTTAAAACTGGGTAAGCATCTAGCTGGCCTATTGGCACTTTCTCTTGGGCTTGAAGAAAACTACTTCGAGGCAGGCTATGACGAAGCTGTGATTATTACTCGTATGCTTCACTACCCACCACAGTCTGAAGAAATTATAAATAATCAGTTGGGTTGCGGTGCGCACACCGATTGGGGCTTATTGACCCTCTTATTACAAGATGAAGTGGGTGGACTAGAAGTCCGCAACAGTGAGGGTGAATGGATTCGTGCACCTCACATTCCAAATACTTTTATCGTAAATTTAGGTGATTTAGTCCAATTCATGACTAATGGACTATACCTATCAAATATGCACCGAGTTTTCAATAGTAAAGCAGGAGTCTCTCGTTATTCGGTTCCAACCTTCTTTGACTTGGATTACGAATACAAAATCAAAACGCTGCAAAATTTAGGTGATCAATTTAAGGCTGAACCTAAAGAAATGACTGTAGGTGAATACATAGCCTATATGTATCAAAAAACTTACGCATCGAAAAAAGAAGCCGTTTAATTTATTCAACAGTTGGTATCAAAATTATGAAAAAAATGTTTCCTCTAGGTTGTGCTGGTTTAGGCATTCAAAACTCATCAAAAGAACGACCAGTAAGCCTGAATGAGCCTACTATTCTCGAACAGTTCGAAATGCTAAAAGCTGCGGAGGTCTTTGATTTTCTGGATCGTATCCCTCTTGAAGATAGTCAAATAGATGCTTACATCAAGGCAAGTCAGAAAACAAATATCCCTATTTATTCTGGTTGTGGCTTATATGTCATTGGCAAGGATGAGGAAGCATTCAAACAGGATATTAATCGTAGTGCCGCTGTAGGGGCCAAATTCCACAACATGATGATTTGGGCAAAACATGCAGATGGTCATTATGTAACGAACGAAGAAGTTGCTAAAACTTATATCGATTTCTACACCTACGCTCAAAGTAAAGGAATAACGGTTACCTTAGAGTGCCACGTTGATAACTGGTCTGAAGATTATCGTCGAGTAATTCCGGTGGCAGATCTTATAGAAAAAGAAGGTGTGCCGTTTGAGTTTGCAATGGATTACAGCCATTGTATTTTTAAAATTGAAAATGAAATTGAGCTTGCTGTATCACAAATGCGTGATGATCCTGAAGCTATCAGAAAGTTAGATCCTTTTAATAATGATAGTTTTGCAGATGATTGGCTGAATCGAAATTTAGTTACATGGGGGCAGATCCGTCCTGCAGTCCCGAATAATCCAGTTAACTGGTTAGCATTTGAAACAGGACCATATAATGGCTTAGGAACAAATCGTCCTGGCCGAGGAATTCAGTATCCATTTAATCAACCTACGGAAGGTGAATGGCATACAGACTTCTGGCATGCATATAAGCTTGCACCAACCAAAGAAGTCATTCGTAAAATCATTGATAGCTACTTGAACAATCCAAATTCTAAAGTTCAACTTATGACTGTTGATAATATCAATTTAGAGTCGTATGGTTTAAATTGGAAATACAACATGTTTGCCGACAGTTGCAGTGTTGCCCATTATATTCGTGAGATTTATGAGGAGCGACTGGCAATATTTATGGCAAAACAAAATTCAACTGATACTCTTCAAAGAGAATCAGCATGAATAACCTACTTAATTTAAAAAATATTTTCGTAAATGCCAGTCTTTTAGGACTTTTACTCATCAGTGGGGCCAATCCAGCATTGGCCGCTGATCAAGCGGCTTTTGTCTATGTCGCTCATAAAAACGATTATGGTTGGTCTTATTCACACGATATAGGTCGCGGTATTTGTCAACATAGTTGTCACCCAATTTAACATTAAGCGACTAAAACCTCAGTGGGAATAACCCGCTTAGACGGACGCACAGGATTAAGGGCTGCTGGCTGAACAGGCGAACAATTTCTCACCGCTCTACCATTCCAGCGAGCAGGATTCACCTGCTTTGCCATCACCAGCACCGACTCACGTCTTGCTAGAATATCGCCATCTTTAAGCGTATGACGCTCGTTTGGCGTCACGAAATTTAACCCACTATGCTTATGCTCAGCGTTATACCAATGGACAAAGCCATTCACCCATACCCGAGCATTGTCTAAACTATCAAAGCCATGCTCAGGGAAACTTGGCGCATACTTAACAGTACGAAACAGCGCCTCAGCAAACGGATTATCATTACTCACCCGAGGACGACTATAAGAGGTTAACACCCCAAGCTCATAGGCTTTCATTCGCAGGGTCTGCGACTTCATCGGCGCCCCATTATCCGAATGCAGTATCACCCCTGTACCAATGGCATTCTCGTTTAATAGGGTACGTTCTAGCAGTTTAGCCGCTAAATCACCCGCTTCCCTGTCATACACCTCGAAACCTACAATCTTACGGCTATAGACATCCTCAATCATATACAGATAATAAAACTGTCCCCGTACCGTACTTGGTAAATAAGTGATATCCCAACAAAACACTTGGCAAGGCTTAGTCGCAATAAACGTCTCTGGCGGTTTACGAGGATTAGGGGCTTTGGCACGTCCTCGAGGCTTAAGTTGGTTGCGCCCCTTTAAAACACGGTAAAAGCTTGATTCTGAGGCATGGTAAATGCCTTCATCCAGTAGGGTGGGAACGATTTGACTCGGCGGTAAACTGGCAAAGCGGGGCTCATTGCAGGCATTAAGTATGGCTTGGCGTTCTATGTCGCTTAGTTTATTACTCGGGGCAGCTCTAACAGCGATGGGGCGCTTATCCCCTGTGTTGTCTTTATCCGCCTTCCAGCGTCGATAGGTGCGTTTACTAATGCTAACCTCGCTGCAGGCGATGTGAAGCCTTGCCCCTGCGTTGGTCGCTTGGTCAATGAGGGTGATTAGTTGTTGCCGCTGTGCAAGAGTGGTCATTCGTCCTCGTCTTCCCCCCATAGGGCATTGAGCTTTTTTCGCAAGATCAGTATGGCGGCTGCCTCCGCAAGCGCTTTGTCTTTGCGTTTGATTTCTTGTTTGAGTTGTTTGATTTGTTTTTGGTCGGCTTGTTGCTGTTTGCGATTTAGGTTGGTTTGTTGTTCGCTTGTGCTAAAGCCTGTGAGGGTCTGTGTTTTCCATTGGGCGATTTGTTCAGGGTAGAGCCCTTTGCTGCGACAGTATTCGGCAAGCTCAGTCTCATTAAGTCTAGCGGTGTCAATAATGATGGTGAGCTTGGTCTCAGGGCTTAATTCTTGGGTTTTGTGGTTAGTCGGCACGGCTTTCCCTTGGCGTTTAGCTTGATGACGCCAATTATATAGGGTTTGTTCGGCGATGTGTTCGTCTCTCGCAAGCTTTGCTATGCTAATAAGGTTAGGTGATAAAAGTTTGTTTAGTATGGCTTGTTTGCGTTCTAGACTGTATTGTGCCATGGTTGTCTCCTTTTCCCCCATTTAGGTTGTTTGGGTGGGGGTGACAACTATTCTGACAGTGGGGGCACGTCTGACATCCAAAAGGCAAAAATGTTATACCAGTTCCAATCTTGGCGACTGCTTCGGTCTTTACCCGCCACTAAGGGAGCAAGGTCTTCATTATATAAGCGGTCGCTATAGCCAGTTGGTAACTGATGCACCGTACCATACTGAGATATTACAGGTCTAGATGGAGCTTGGGCGATGATGGCAGATTTGTCGAGCATGACTTACTCCTTTTATGATGCCACTAACTTCAATGATTATTTGTATACAATAAAATCTAATATTAAATTACATAACGTACAATTTAACGAGCAATATTCATGCTACATATTTTATAATATTGATAATACGCTGTTTTTGGCATAGAAATTGAAATAAGCTTTTCTACATATAAAATAATTAATTTGAAATATAAAATATTATTGTATACAATTACTGAAAAAATTTAATCGTAGGTTTGCTATGAAAATCCATTTAATCAACCCCAACACCAGTCAACACATGACCGAGCAGATGCAGGAGAGTGCTCAAGCTGTTGCTAATGCAAGCACAGAAATCGTCGGTAGAACGCCAAAACATGGAGCTGTGTCGATTGAGTCGCATTTTGATGAAGCGATGAGCATTGTCGGAGTTGCTGAAGAAGTAAGAAAGGCGGATAGCGAAGGGGCGGACGGCATGATTTTGGCGTGTTTTGGTGACCCCAACATCTGGGCAGTGAGAGAGCTGACCGACAAACCTGTGATTGGCATTGCTCAAGCTGGCTTTGTGATGGCAAGCATGATAAGTACGCAGTTTGCCGTAGTAACGAGCCTACAACGCACCGTAATTATCGCTAAACATTTGCTTCAACAATACGGCTATAGACATCTTTGCCCTCAAGTACTGGCAGTCGATTTGCCTGTACTCGCCTTAGAAGATGACACCGCACTCAAAGCAATAATCAGTAAATCAATACAAGCCCGCGATAATGGTGCAGGGGCGATTGTGTTGGGCTGTGGTGGGATGTCCCATTTGACTGATACGATTGAGCAAGCGGTGGGTATTCCTGTGATTGATGGGGTAAAAAGTGCAGTGAAACTGATTGAAGCAATGGTCGGTATGAATTTAAAAACCAGTAAGCATGGTGATTTGGCGTTCCCAATTGCTAAGCCATTTTTGGGAGACTTGCATCGTTTCGGTGCATAATAGTGGTTAAACAGACTTAGATTTTTCACTTTTTAAGGCAATTATTATGAGCGACTTAACCAAAACCACTGATGACCAAATGTACCAAATGCTATTTCGGGCGATTCACGAGCATTATCTCAAGCCTGACACGCATTTGCCTGAAGATGAATTAGCAAAAAGTTTTAATGTTAGCCGTACTCGAGTGCGTAAGATTCTACAACGATTGATTTATGAGCAGTTAGTGGTGCAATTACCGAATCGGGGTTGTTTTGTGGCGTCAATGGGCAAACCGCAAGTTAATGAAATTTTTACCACCCGTAAAATTTTGGAACTTGGGGTGATTGATTTATTAGAGTTACCGCTAAATACCTCCCAAATTAATACGTTAAATAAAATTTGTGATGCTGAAATGGTGGCATTACGCAAAGCCGAGTATGGACTTGCCAATAAACTTTCGGGCGATTTTCATATTCAACTGGCGAAGTTTACTGAGAATGTGACCTTGATTACCTTAATTGAACAGTTAATCGCTCGCACATCGCTTGCTATTGCCATGTATAGTAGTCCAACCACTATGCAGTGCGATAACCATTGTCATTTTGATCTAATCAAACGCTTGCAACAGACTGATAAAGCTTTGACAAAAACTGATATGGCACAACATTTGGATGAACTGGCTCAACACCTCTTGATTGAGCCACAGCCTAATCATAGTCCCAATTTTAATGAATTATTTACTAAGCTTAACGATAATAAACTCAAGGAGTAAAGATGAAGCATTCATCTCAATTTCAGCACGTTACCCCTATTGATTTGCCAGACTATCCCCGAGATTTAAAAGGTTATGGCGATAATCCACCTAAAGCCAATTGGAAAAATGGGGCAAAAATTGCCGTACAGTTTGTGCTAAACCTTGAAGAAGGGGCAGAAAATGCGGTGATGCACGGCGATGCTGGCTCTGAGATGTTTTTGTCAGATATTTTGGGCGCACAGATTTTTCCTAATCGTCATCAATCAGTAGAGTCAGCATTTGAATATGGTAGCCGTGTCGGCGTGTGGCGGGTGCTGGATTTGTTTAAAGCCCATGATTTAAAGCTAACAACCTTCTCTTGTGCGATGGCGGTTGCTCGCACGCCACATATTTTAGAAAGAGTGCTCGAATATGGGCACGAAGTTGCCAGTCATGGTTTACGTTGGGTCAATCATCAAATGATGGATAGACAAACTGAAGCTCGCCATATTGCCGACGCTACTGAAATCTTTAAAAAAATGATGGGCTTTCAACCCATCGGTTGGTACACAGGACGAGATAGTCCCAATACTCGTGAATTAGTAGTGGCTCAAGGCGGATATCAGTATGACTCAGATTCATATGCTGATGAACTTCCCTACTGGCTTAATGTGCGAGTGACTGAAGGCGACAAAATTTTCACTCGTCCACAGCTTATTATTCCTTATTCGCTTGAAACCAATGATATGCGTTTTGCATCGAGCCCAGGTTATACCAATGCTGAGCCGTTTTATCAATATTTAAAAGATAGCTTTGATACTCTATATGAAGAGGGACAAGAAACGCCAAAAATGCTATCGATTGGCTTACATTGTCGCATGATTGGTCGTGCAGGACGTATTGTCGCTCTTAAAAAATTCATCGACTATATCACCAGTAAGCCTGATGTATGGATTTGTCGTCGTGATGAAATCGCCAAACATTGGTACGAACAGCACCCAGCGACCAGCGAAAACACATTTAATTGGTTATTTTAATAAACTTTAAGGATTAATAAATGAGCGAACCTTCTGTAATTGAGACCCCAGTTTCACCGGATTTTACCAATCTGATTAATGTTGCTGATGACCGCCTTGGAGCAAAAGCGTTATTTGCCAGTGATGAGTTTTTTGCGGTTAAGGAACGAATCTTAAATGCTGAACCTGCAGTATTTATCGTCGGCAAATATGATGAAAATGGTAAATGGATGGACGGTTGGGAAACCCGTCGTAAACGCCATTTAGGTAATGATTATTTGGTAATTAAGCTTGCCAAACCTGCCAAAATTCAAGGTTTTGACATTGATACTAGCAACTTTACGGGTAACTTTCCGCCTGCGTGTCAAATTGAAGGTATCAAGCTCGAACAAGCTAATGATAATGAAAATGCAGATTTTTGGACACAACAAAGCTGGCAACCGCTCACCAATATGGTAAGCCTTCAAGGTAATTCTCATCATTATATCGCAAGTGAAAATACAGACAGTGTAATTACCCATATTCGATTAAGCATTTATCCTGATGGTGGTGTTGCTCGTTTGCGTGTGTACGGTGAAATTGTCTTTGCCGAAACAACTGATTCTCAAGGCGATATTGATTTGGTAAGTGCGTTAAATGGCGGTCAAGCGATTGCGTGGAACGACGCCCACTTTGGTAAAGCAAGTAATCTGTTACTACCCAATAAAGCCCCAAACATGGGTGAAGGTTGGGAGACTCGTCGCCGTCGTGAGCCAGGGAATGACTGGTGTATTCTAAAGTTAGGACAAGCAGGTATTGTCAATAAAATCGTGGTCGATACCGCATTTTTTAAAGGTAATTTCCCTGACAAAGTATCGATTCAAGCTGTATATGCTCCCGATTTGCCCAGGCAAGCTCTTATTACCCAAAGTATGTTTTGGGAAACCTTGCTTGAGTCTCAGCAATTGAGTGCCGATAGTATGCATGAGTTTAACGAGATTGTGCTGAAGAAACCGATTACTCATGTACGAGTCAATATTTTTCCTGACGGGGGGATTAGCCGAATTAAATTGTTTGGTAAAATTGCTTAAAGGTAATGGATAATATGACAAAACATATAACTACTACTCTAACCGCCAAACCGTTGACCAAAGCGGATTTTGCTCCGTTTGGCGATGTCATCGAGCTGTATAAAGATAATGAAGCAACACCACAAAATCGGTTTACTATCAATCAAGGCTTTGCCGAGCGTCACCACCAACTTGCCACTGTCAGCCATGATGGTGGGAGTGTTGGACTTAGCATCTTTTTGGCACAGCCACGCGCATTGCCTGCGGTACTGTCAGTGATGGAATATCATCCGTTTGGTTCTCAAGCTTTTTTTAGCTTGGATAAACAAGATTATTTGGTTGTAGTTGCCAAAGCAGGTGATGATCCAAAGTCGGCTGATGAGTTACACGCATTTTATGCTCGTCATGACCAAGGGGTGCAATATTATGCTGGTACATGGCATCATCCGCTTTTGGCTTTAAATCAAGTTTGTCAATTTTTGGTGGTGGACAGAGTGGGCGGTGAAGGCATAAATTGTATTGAATTGGATATTAATGAGTGGCAAGTGCAGGTAGAATTTTAATATCCCAGTTATGAGAAAATAATTTAAGAAAAAAGGGCATGATAAATATGCCCTTTTTTATACCTATTTTGCTAAGGTTAATCAAAAATAATACCCATTAAGAATTTAGACTTAATGGGTTTTTAATATTGTTATTAGGACTTACGCAAAAAGCATAAAATTTTGCGAAAGCGGATAAAAATATAGTATAGTCAATCCTAAATTATAGTAAGCACCGTTTGCCCTGAGCTTGTCTAAGGGTAACGGTCGTTATGGTTCGACAGGCCTACCACGAACGACCCTGTTCGATATAATTCAGTTTTCACTATAGCATAAAGAGATGAAGAAAAAAGCTATCACCCGCCTAGACTACTGTCAATATTTACTGGTAAGCCAAACCAATTACACCCTTACCAACTACGCAGAACATCATCCTGAATCAATTAGTCATGACCGCATCAATCGATACCTACGTCATGACAAACTAAAACCCAAGCTCGTATGGGAAAAAGTCAAAGACGACATCGTATTAGACGACGATGGCTATCTTATCTTTGATGACAGCATACTCGATAAAAATCATAGTCACAAAATCGAATTGGTTAATCGCCAATACAGTGGCAACGCCCATCGCATTATTAAAGGCATCTGCATCGTTAACTGTATCTATGTCAATCCAAAGACCGAACAATACTGGCTCATTGATTACCGTATTTATGACAAAACCACCGATGGCAAAAGCAAACTTGACCATCTAAAAGACATGCTACAGCACAGTATTGAACACAAACAAATTAAATTCAAATATGTGCTCATGGATACATGGTATGCCACCAAAGACATTATGCTGTATATTGATAACTTACAAAAAATCTATTATTGTCCTTTAAAATCCAATCGCAAAGTCGATGATTCAAAAGGAGTAAACCCTTACAAAGCAGTCAACGAATTAACTTGGACTGACCAAGAGCAACAAAATGGCAAACTGATTAAAATACATGCCTTTCCTAAAGATTACAAAGTGCAACTGTTCCGAGTAGTGGTTAATGAAAACCGCACGGACTGGATTGTCACCAATGACACCAATCAGGATTCATCAGATGGCACACGATTGGTGTGTGCCATCCGCTGGAAGATTGAGCAGTTTCACCGAGAACTTAAACAACTCACTGGTATTGAAGCTAATCAGTGTCGTAAGGCTCGTATTCAGCGGAATCATATTTGTTGTTGTATGCTGGTTTGGCTGCAGTTAGCCAGACAAGCTAAACGGTTAAAACAATCTTTATATCAGGTTAAAAGGGGTTTACTCAGTGATTATTTGCGTGAGCAGTTACGCTCGCCTTCGGTCGTCTTTGCGTAAGCCCTAGTTATAAAAGTTTTTTATTATTTGAGTGTTTTGAAATATTATCCTATGATTGTTATTTCCTAATGTTATTATATCCCTATGTCATGAATTCCAATAGCTCTCCTTGGCAATCAATTATTTAAAACTTCATAGACAACATTAAGCGGTTTTGCCAAAAGTTTTCTCGTCCATCAAAACGGGGTGAATGCTGAATCCCTGCAAAGTTGCTGATACTAAGCCCTTTTAATTTACCTGAGAAATTATGGATGCCATACACCATCAACTCAGTTTGGTCACGGCTATCGACGTTTTTGCTTTCTTTTAAGTCCATATAAGACAATCTCGCCCCAAGGTTGGTTTGGTCGTCATATTTGCCATCCACGCCAATCATATAAGCATTACCTGCCCCCAAGTCTTGGGTACTGGTAAAAAACGGCTGAGCAAAAATCACACTCGATGAGGTGTTTGTGCTATAAGGTGTCAATAATGCTCCATTACGATAAGCGTCACTTTGTGGTTGAATGCGGTCATACGCCAGTTTGACAGTTGCATTGTTTGTAGGTTTTAGACTAAGCATAGCCCCATACATTTGGCTATCGACGTTGCCTGCTAACGCTTTCCCTTGATCTTTGCCTGTGATGTATTGCACGGCAAACTCAGGCTTTAATGGATGATTGGCTAACGCATAATTGCCTTGTGCATACGCCAGTTTGGTGTAATCATCATAATCTTCATACCAAACTTGCCCTTTTAACTGATTGCCATTGGCAAGTTTGTAACTTTTGCCCGCACCCACTGACCACATACCATCAGTTTCTTTTACGGCACTTTGACGACTAGTTTTATAAAACTCGTCTTCGCCATAGCTTTTGAATTTATTCACTTTGGTCGCTCGAATGAAGTCATCATTGTTACCCAATTTGACGTCAGCGGCTTGATACAGGTTTGGCAAAATACGAAAATCGGAGTAATCCCCCAAAAATGGAACATCCAAACGCTGGTTGCCCACAGTGACACGCGCTTTATCGTTTTGCCATTTTACATAAGCTTCAGCAAGACCATCTTTATCATTTTTAAATTCACTAACTTCGGCATGTCCATTATCATCATCAAGCCTACGTTGGATGTCGTAACCAACGGCTGCTTGTACGCCATAAAACGGGGCAGTTTCATAGCGGATGTAACCGCCTGTTGCAACGGTATCTTGGCTTTTTCCACCAAAATATGCGTTATTAAGAGAATAATAGGCGGTTTTGATTGCACCACTCACAGTACCACAGCTAAAGGCTTTACCAAGACTGTGAACTGAGTTATTGTTGACGCTACAATCTTGTTGCACCCCTGCCAAATGATTTAGGGTTAAAGGCGGATTATTGGTAGGGGAAGCAACAGCCATGCTGGGTAAGCCAAACACCATTAAAGTCGCTAAATATCGGTTTTTGTGATTGATGGTAAAATGTTGCATCTGTTTCTCCAAAGATTAAATTAGGCTTTCTATCCTGAGTTAATGGGTTATTGGTATGTGGTAGACATCTCTTGAGAATCTGTTACTGAATTTTTTTCCTTAGTAAAAAACTTAGAGTTAAACAAAATATTCAATAAAATTGCGGTGATACAAGTCGAACTGATACCAGAATGGAACAGGGTTTTAACCCAACTTGGAAAGTGCTCATAAAATTCATTATTCACCACAGGAATCAAGCCAATTGAGATGGCGGTTGCCACAATAATGAGATTATTTTGGTTGTTATAATCCACTTTTGCCAAGGTGCGAATTCCGCTTACCGCCACGCTACCAAACAGAATGATTCCTGCACCGCCTAGAACTGGCATAGGTATAGATGCCACGACACGACCTAAAACAGGCAATAAACCTAGAGTCACCAAAATTGCACCCGCAGTTGCCACCACAAAACGACTTTTAATTCCTGTCATAGCTACTAAACCAACGTTTTGAGCAAATGCCGTTTGCATAAATGAGCCAAACATCGGGGCAATCGCACTTGAGAGCATATCGGCACGCAGACCGTCACCGACACGGCGTTCATCCACAGGTGTCCCAACAATCTCACCGACTGCCAAAATATCCGCCGTGGTTTCGGTCATAATCACCAAAGTCACGATAGACATCGAAATAATCGCTGCCATATCAAACACAGGCATACCAAACTGAAAAATATTGGGCAAAGCAAAAAACGCTCCTGTACCGACTTTAGAAAAATCAACCATGCCAAACATCGCCGCAATCAGCGTGCCGATAATCATGGCAATCAAAATTGCCAAACGGCGTACCAATGGGTTGCGAGTCATGTTAAGCAGTAAAATCACAAACAAGGTCGCCAATGCCAAACCGACATTACCTGGGTCGCCCCATGTTGGTGCTTTGGGATTACCGCCCATAATCCAGCGGATACTCACGGGAATCAGCGATAAGCCAATCATGGTAATCACTGAACCTGTCACCACAGGCGGAAAAAAGCGTAACAAGCGTGAGAAAAAGGGCGACAAAATTAAGCCTAACAAAGACGCCACCATCACTGCACCAAACACCATCGGCAAGCTACCGCCTGTGTTGATAATGGCAAGCATGGTCGCAACGCCTGCAAAGGATACCCCTTGCACAATCGGCAATTTTGCCCCAACGTATTTAAAGCCAAGCGTTTGCACCAAAGTGGCAACACCGCCCATGAATAAACTTGCCGCAATCAGCGTACCGATTTCAGCAGGTTTTAGCCCTGCTGCCGAGCCGATAATCAGCGGTACAGCGATAATACCACCGTACATTGTCAAAACGTGTTGCAAGCCGTAGGCAAAGTTTTTGGTTATCCCCAGTTGTTCGTCTTCAGGTCGAACCGTGGGTAATGTGGTTGCGTTCATAAAATCCCCTTTTACAATCAAAGTGTTACTGTCAAACTATCTAAATCTAACTGCCCCGATATGTCGAGTAGCCATACGAGCTAATCAACAGTGGCACATGGCAATGAGCCTGTGAGCCATCAAGCACGAATTCAATGCTTACCTTGGGATAAAAGTACTCCCGCTTGTCCTTGGCAAAGTAGTCCGCCGTGGCAAATACCAACTGATAATGTCCTGCCTCTAATGCCTGCTTGCCTTGTGCTAAGTTAAACGCTTTGATTCTGCCCGATTCATCACTTGTGCCTTTGCTTAAGCATTGCCAATCGTCTTGTTGCTTGGCGTATAAAGATACCTGTACGTTGCTTGCAGGCAGTCCTGTCGTGGTGTCCAAAATATGGGTGCTTAATGTAGTCATGCAGTTACTTCCTGTTTTAATCGTAAAAGTGCAATTTGTGAAAGTTGGTCTTTAACTTCAAGTTGTTCTTGCTCTGGCGTATTGTTAAGACGGCGGTTTAATTCAGCCAGTATCTCTTCAGTGCTTCGACCTAATGCTCGAATCAAAAAAATAAAGCCAAATTTATTTTCATAATCTACATTCCCTTTATATAGAGCATCCTGCACTGCATTGGTGAGGTTAACGTTGCTTTGCTCGTTTTTAGAGAATTGTTGTTCTCTTTCATTCAAGGATTGGATGGCTTTTTTCTCACCAATTCGAGGATGATTCCCCAACGCCTCGCTAATTTGTTGCCATGTCCAAGTGTCTGTTTGCTGTTTAGCGTAGTTATATAGATTCTCGCTATTAATAAATGGACGATGTACAACAATATTCTCGCCCCAAGATGATATTTGTACACAATTTCTTAAGATTTCTGTTGCTTGTTGCATCGGTAGTTGATTAAATTCAGCTATATTCATGTCTGATTTTCCTAAGTATCTGCTTTAGTTACTACTTTAAGGGATAGCAATTAGTATGCCAGTTTTTACAATTTTTCATAAAATAATTATTTTATTGTATACAATATATATAATTTTCTTTTTGTTTAATCATTGCCCATAAAAAAACCCTGTTAAAACAGGGTTTTTTTGAAGTGAATTTCTTAATTTTAATCTAAAGGATTGCCTTGAATATTATTGAGAATACCTTGTAATATTCGCTTGCCATCTTCTTGGCGAAGTTCGTCGTACCATGCTTGAGTTGCGGCTGGATCTTCCCCATGGGTCACGCCGCAACGTTTGCGAGCGACCATTACTAAATGATTGGCTCGTGGTGCTCGCACTTCGACATAACGTTTCAACGCATCGTCAATACTGTTGGTATTAATCGCCAAGGAACGAGTTAAATAAATCGAATCTTCTAAGGCTTGACAGCCACCTTGCCCAATATCGGGGGTTGTACCGTGAGCAGAATCCCCTAATAAGACGACCCGACCTTTTACCCAAGTATCAAATGGCTCAATATCATGGATTTCGACACGGTTAGTTTTGGCAGCGTCAATTTTATCGATAAGTTTTTGTACTGGCTCACACCAACCTGTAAAGTATTGTTTTAATAACGTTTTGTAACTATCTCTTTCATTGGGTAGGCCAACAGGTAATGGTACGTCGAAGAAGAAATAGAACCGTCCACCTGCTATTGGCATGAGTGACACCCGTTTTCCTTCACCTACAAATGTCGTCCATTGATCAGCAGGTGCGATGGATTCATCAATGTCCACTAGACCATTCCAATTGACATACCCTGCGTAACGTCTCTCGAGTTTTTTGCCAAGAATATATTCACGAGTAAATGAGTGTGTACCGTCCGCTCCAATTAACAAATCAGCAGTATCAGACGAACCATCGGAGAAATACGCTGTCACTTTGCTATCTTTTTGGGCTAGATTCTGCTCAATATTGACTAAGCCGATGCCTAGTTTGACATCCTCTTTACCAAAAGCTTCCATTAGCATTGCTTGCAATTCAGCCCGAGACACGGGGTAAGGCTTTTGACCTGCTTCTTCGACCAAGGGCTGTAGACTAAATTGGGTCATCACCGAATTGGTGAAACCATCAATATAGGCTAGGTTCGCCATGTCACCACCCAATGCTTTGACTTCCTCGTTTAATCCCAGATAGTTTAAGCATTTAACACCGTTTGACCAAACCGAAATAGCCGCTCCAACTGGCAAAATCTTTTCCACACGCTCATAAACAGTAACCTGGTGTCCTTGTTTTTTGAGTCCAATCCCCGCACTCAAGCCACCAATACCTGCACCAATAATAATAATTTTCATAAATGCTCCTTATTTAACATAATTTGTATACAATATAAAAAATAATTGTATTTATTGGAAAGCAATTTATGTGCCAATGCAGATTTAAAGCAAGGAGATATTAATGACTAGGTATAACTAATTTAAGGATATTGCAACAGCTGGGCGGTAATAGCAATCGCAATGAGATTAGGCTCTTTACTGTGAATACCCGTAATTCCCATCGGACAGATTAAGGAAGTTAAAGTCTCTGGTGAAACACCTCTAGCAAGTAGACGCCGTTCAAAATTAGCTCGCTTGGTGGTTGAGCCTATCATGCCAAAGTAGCGAATATCTTGTTGTTTTACTTGGCGTTTGAGAATAGCTTGGCAAAGCTGAAAATCTAAGCCGTGATCATGAGTCATCACAATGAAGAAACTATTTGGTAAAGCGGTTTCGATAAGTTTTTCAGGAATATCGGTTTCTTGATAATCTAAGTAAGCATGGGATAAATCAATATTCTCAATCCTATTTTGATAATCTCGTGTTTCTATCCAATGTACTTTCACAGCAAGTGGAAGTAATAGTTTCACTAATGCTTGAGCAACGTGCCCTGCTCCAAATAGATATACATGAAAGCGAGTAGATTCAATAATTTGAGAGAATTGCCAATTATTTTCTTTATTATTTAAACAAGAGCCATCTTGATGCATAATCTCATAACATGTTTTAGACTGTTCGGTCTCTATTGCTTTTTTGATTTGCCATGTTGAATGCTTATCACTTGAGGATAAATAACGATACAGCGTTTGCCCGTGTTGGGTTTGATAAAGAAAATTGTTAAAAAAGTCGACATCTAAATGGCTAATTCTTTCAAATAATACGAGAACTCGACCACCACAACATTGTCCTAATCGTGCACCAAGATTAAATCGTTCAATAATTAGTGGTGGTTCGCTTTGGTTGCTTAACATCGACTGAGCGATATTAAGCGATTGCCACTCTAAATGCCCCCCACCAATGCTACCAACGCTCTCAATTGTTTGTTGAGGATCATTTGTAAGGCGTACCGCCATACTTGCACCCACTTCTCTAGGTGCTGAGCCAATCACTGACATCACAGTGACTAATACACAGTCATTACCATATGTGAGCCATAATGCAAGCCTGTCTATCCATTCATTTATCATATTGATTTATATAAACTTAAGATTATTGACTTGATAAATGCGTTTGACTATTCACAAGCTGTTTGGCATTGACAATGGCTTGCAAAATCGCTTCAGGCGTCGCAGGTGCAGATAAAAAAGGCTTAACCTTAATACCATTTTGCAAGATTGGGGTAGTTATACTTGCAGATACCGCGTCACGTAGTGCAGAAAATACCGATAATGCCAACATAAAAGGGGGTTCGCCCACTGCTTTTGAACGATGGATAGTATTTTCAAGGTTTTGGTTATCGTACAAATTTACATTAAAAATTTTCGGCATATCGGTAGCAGTTGGGATTTTATAAGTGGATGGTGCATGGGTAAATAAATGTCCTTGTTTGCGTCCTTCTGGCACCCAGTACAGTTCTTCAGACGTTAACCACCCCATGCCTTGAATAAATCCTCCTTCAATTTGTCCAATATCAATCGCAGGATTAATCGAGTTACCGACATCATGCAAAATATCGACTCGTAACACTTTACTTTCTCCTGTTAAAGTATCTATGGCTACTTCGCTCGCTGCCGCTCCATAGGCAAAATAAAAAAATGGTCT
>NZ_AP031594.1:0-26516 GCF_041154755.1 Moraxella sp. K02
CCTATTTATTTAAATTAATATTAGGTGTTAAATGAAATATCTCCCCTTACTTATCATGGCATTTTTGTCGCTTACAAGCTGTGACAAATCCCCCATTGAGCAAATCAAAGCTGTGACAGAGGATAAATACCCAGTCGCCAATATGCCTGATGAGCCACTGGATAAACCACTCGAAATCTTGCGAGAGCCGAAGCGCTTGGCGATGACGACAACATGGTCAGCAGGGGTAAAAGATGACGGTACATTGTGGACGTGGGGAACAGATAGCCTATTACGCCCAGCACAGACAGGACAAGACCCAACGCCAAGACCTGTGGAAGGTATTCACGATGCGGTGGCTGTGTCGGGTGGTGGTGGACATATGTTGTTATTACGCAAGGATGGTACTGTGTGGGGTTGGGGTAGTAATCATGATGGGGAGATTGACCCAAGTGATAAGGATACGTCTATTGATGAGTTAAGGCAGATTAAAGGTATTGATAATGTGGTGGATATTGTTGCTGGCACAGGTGCATCAATATTTTTAACAAAAACAGGAGAAGTTTATTACCAAGGAAAAAATGAATGGCACATTTTAAAAAATACTGATGAGAAAATAATCAGTAAACCTACAAAAATTGGTGGCTTAGAAAATATTGAAAAATTCGATGGTAATTCTGGCTATATATTAGCTATCAATAATCAAGGAAAATTATTAACAACTCATTGTATTGGTGATGCAAAAGTAGTTTCTATATCTCAACAAAACACCATATGTAATATTGAATTTGATAAAAAAGTTGCTGATGTCGCACAAGGGATTGCCAGTTTTGCCCTATTAGAAGATGGTTCTGTATGGAGTTGGGGGGAAACTCGAGGTTATGCTGCTCAAGGAAACACTAGCACTCGATTAGATAATCCAAAAAAAGTTCCTAATCTATCAAAAGTCATCAATATATCAGACTTTTCGGCAAATACGTCTAACGGAAATGTTTATATTTGGGGGCATTACTTGATAGGTGAAAGCCCCGAGCCTTCAGAATCATCTATGAAAATAATAGCTTCACCTATTTTGATTATGAAAAACACCCGCGTGTCATTTTTTGTAAGAAATTCTTATATTTCCGCCTTTATAAATCACAAAGGTGAGGTATGGTTTTGGGAAGGAAATAGAATGGGACAACGTGGCACAAATGCAGTAATTAAAACATTTCATAAAGACTTTGTTTTTACCCCTGAAAAATCCTTATTTGCTTTAAATTAATCAAGACGGAGAAATCAAATGAACGCAACCATGAAAGATATTTTTTATCATGCTTTATTAGCGTCGGGGGTCATGACGGATTGACCCTCAAGATTCTCTAGTTTTTTCCATGAGATTTCTGTGTTGTCTTTCATATCTGAATAAGATGCACGAGCCAAAAGTGCGTGATAAAAAATATCTTTCATAGTTGCAGTCATGATTATGTTTCCTTTAGTTTATTTAATGGATATTAAAAAGCGATTTTTCAGGGGTTAATAAGCTCTCTTTAAGAGACCAGTTTGTTTGTTGCAATTTTCCTGTACCTGCTGTTGCATATTTATTATTTCCCCAAGTCCACAACCAACCATCTTTATCAATATAACCATTGTGAAAATCGGTATTAATGAATTGATGAATTGCGACATTTTTAGAGATTTTGATTGGCTTATAAAAATATTGCGATTTTGCTCCATTTGGATAGCAGTCTTCACAGGAAATAGTATATAAACCCCAAGTATATAAATCTCCATTTTGTGTCATGGCAGAATAATTTGTAACTTTTTTTACTTTTGATAAGGTAGAAATGCGAGTAGGCTTATAAATAAAATCTTTTTTTATTCTCCCTAAGCCAGTAAAGTTTGTATCTCTCCAACTCCAGACTGTACCATCTTCTAAGAGAACTAATTTTGCAGAACCATTGCTTAAATCAACTGCTTTCTTATTAAATGATAGCTTTGTTATTGGAAAAATATTTACACCATTTGAATTTTTGATAAATTGTTGGTTTTCTAAACCTAACGCTTGAGGGGTAGTTGCTTGAGAAAAAATTTCACCTTTTTTGTTTAGAGCTAAAAAATCATCAGCCATTCCACTAATTTTTACGATGTTATTAAGACCATATATTTTTGTTGGAATTTTCAATTTATCTATGACTTCACCAAATAATCCAGCTTCATTTTTACCCAACGCATATACAGTACCATCTTTTTTAATAAAAAAAGAAATACTTGAGCCAGCCGAAATATCCACCACATTATCAATCCCTTTAATCTGCCTTAACTCATCAATAGACGTATCGTCATCACTAGGGTCAATCTCTCCATCATGATTACTCCCCGAACCCCACACCGTACCATCTTTACGCAGTAATAACATATGAGATGTACTTGCAGACACAGCCACCGCATCATGAATCCCATCTACAGGCCTAGGCGTTGGGTCTTGCCCTGTTTCCGTCTTTCTTAGTAGACTGCCTGTTCCCCACGTCCACAGCGTACCATCATCTTTAACCCCTGCTGACCATGTCGAAGTCATCGCAAGGCGTTTTGGCTCTCTGGTGATTTCTAGTAGTGTATCCAGTGGCTCATCAGGCATATTAGCGACAGGGTATTTATCCTCTGTAATGGACTTGACTTGCTCAATGGGGGATTTATCGCAACTCGATAATCCAACAATTAAAGCTACTGAAAATAAAAATTTAATAGTCAAGCATGATTTCATAGATTTCTACAATAGATTACAAATTTTTACCCTTAATATTATCACTCTTTTTAGTCACCAAGAATAACCTTTTATCGGAAAGGATTTAAAGATTGGTACTGGTCTGAAAAGTATGCTGAGGTGTGAATAGCCACCAAAATTCTAGACACATTTAGCCATCTGTTGATGGGTCATTTCATATTCTAAAGGGGGAACGTTGACCAATGGAACCATGTCTGCGTTTAGAATTATAAAACATCTCAATATACTCAAAAATATCTGATTTAGCTTCCTCTCTTGAAAGATATATTTTCTTTTTGATTTTTTCACGCTTTAGCAACTGAAAGAAGCTTTCAGCAACCGCATTATCATGGCAGTTGCCTCGTCTGCTCATACTGCTTTCAAGATTATGATGCTTAAGAAACGTCTGCCATTCATGACTGGTGTATTGACTGCCTTGGTCAGAATGAATCAATACTTTATTCTTAGGATTTCTTCTAAGCAAAGCCATCAATAATGCATCTAGTACAAGCTCTGTTGTAATCCTTGACTTCATAGACCAGCCAACCACGAGACGTGAAAACAGGTCAATCACCACGGCAAGATATAACCATCCCTCATGGGTACGAATATAAGTGATATCAGATACCCAAAATTGATTCGGCTCAATTGGGTTAAACTGTCGGGCTAACGTGTTCGCGGCAACAACAGACGGTGTACCTGCCTGAGCTCTGGGTTTGCGATAGCCACGCTGGGATTTGAGACCATTTGCCTTCATCAAACGATGCACTCGGTTGACACCACAAGCTTCACCGATATCTTTTAAATCACAGTGAATTTTACGATAGCCATAGACACCACCCGATTCTAGCCAAAATTGTTTAATTAATCCCGATACGTGTTGTCGCTTTCTGGCAGTTTTACTGATAGGTTGCTTTAACCATGCGTAATAGCCACTGTGATGAACATCTAAAGTAGAACATAGGCGACGAATAGACCATAGGTTCTGGTTGTCCTGAATAAAGGCGTACTTCATTTGGACTGACTTGCGAAGTACACCGCGGCCTTTTTTAGAATGTCCCTTTCTTCAGTAACCCGTTGCAGCTCTTTTTTTAGCCTTGCGAGTTCGGCAGTTGAATCCTTGTCTTTGATTGCCTTGGACTGCCCTTGATCGTATCTTTTAATCCAAGCATAAAGGCTATGGGTGGTCATACCTAAACGTGTAGCTACTTCTGCTACGCTATAGCCTTTCTCTGTGACTTGCTTAACTGCTTCGATTTTGAATTCTTCAGGGTATCGTTTACCGCTCATAATTACCTCATAAATTAGCCATTTTATCTAACTTTAAGGTGTCTACAAAATCGGTGGCTATTCAGTATTACATTGTCAAGAACCCTTCATAGTTCATGATTCTGATTGGATTGTTCTTCAAAGTTTCAGTTAGTGCTTATATTCATCAAATCAACTCCAGCTTTTTTAAGCTCCCCTTTTGCCGTCACATAGTGATATAGCGTACTACTGGGAATATCACCCAGCTCTTTACAAATTGCTGGAATGCTTTTGGTTTGGTCTTGCATCAGATGCTGGGCATAACGTAGTTTCTCAGCGGTCATGATTCTAGGTCTTCCGCCTTTACGACCACGAGCCCTAGCAGCCGCAATCCCTTCTTTCACCCGCTGGCGGATAATGTTACGCTCCATTTCAGCAAACGCCGCTTGAATCTGCAAAAATGCCCGTCCTGCAGGCGTTGTGGTGTCCATTGGTGAGTTAATGGCTTTAAATCCAATGTCTTTTTCCGCCAGCTCATCAATCAGCTTTATAAGCTCACTGGCTAACCGCCCTAACCTATCTAAATCCAAAACGACAAGTACATCGCCTTTTCGCAAATAGTTAAGACAATTATCTAAACCTTTACGTTGGGAATTACTGCCCGATGCCTTGTCCTCAAAAATCCGCTCACAGCCGATTTCTGTTAACGCATCAACTTGACGATCCAATAATTGTTTCCCTTCCGATGTGGATACTCGGGCATAACCGATTAAACTCATGATAAATTTCTCACGATAAAAGATAATTAACCCATCTTATCACATTTAGATAACTATGGCTTTATCATGAAATAAATGGAATAAAAAAGCGCCGAATTGGCGCTGATTTACAAATTCACGAAAAACAATTGATTTTCGTGAATTTAAGGATTGATCATTCTCAAACTTTTATCCCTTGAAGCAATTAATTGTTCCTTGACTTCTATTTTCAAATTTGATTGAATCCATTGTTTATCTTTATAATCTAAATCATAAAGATATGCATGATTTCTAACTATGCTTTTTAGAAGGGAATAGACCAATATGTTTTTACTATTATCATCAGCTATTTCGCGAATTAAATCTTTTGGAATTTCATAACTAACATTTAGGTTCGAAGCCAAATGGATTAGGTTGTAAGCAGGAGTATCTTTCTTTTGAGCTAAGGATAATGATGTGTTCAATAATTTAGGGTGAGCGGTGAATTGAGCAATCAGTCTGATAACGTGAAAACATACGCTAAAACAAAAGTTTCTGATAATGCTCTCTGCTTCTTCTTTTGCATTAATTCTTCCATCTTGGATACTTATATCTTCTAATAAATCCCTCATATCTTCAAATGTAGTATTGAATAAGTTCATATAGAAAGATAATATTCTTAGTCCAATGTCATATGAGGTTTCTAAAATTTCTTCCAAATCTTTTAATTCTATTGATGAATTTCTATTTTTAGCAATTTGTCCAATGACTTCTAGACTTCTTATTGCTGAAACGATATCCTGAATTTCTCGAAATTCAATCACATCCTTCATTTCATCGTGGCTTGATATTGTTGCTTGTTCAAGTATAGAATCTGGATTTTGCATTGAGTCCTTTCGCTCTAAGGACTTTAGACGTTCTTGTTCAACATCTTTTTCTTCCCAGATTATCCGTTTTATCTTGTCTCCTACCAATTTATTGTAATAACTCGTCTCCTTAAGTGTCATATCGAAAGTTGCATACTTATCTAATAAACAGATGGAATGTGTAAGAACTTCATTGAGAAGAATATTATCATCTCTGAAATGATGAACTAAGAATATTAGAATATTAGCTTTCTCTTCATTGTGAATATTTTCACAGAGAAAAGAAATTTCTGAAGAATGCTTAGAAAAATTATCTGCTATAAATTTCGCACAGCAGAAACAATAAAGATAATCTTGAGAAAACTTTAAAATGTCATTATCGGGCGTATATAAAATACCCGATGTTATTAGTGTTTCTTTGATATTTCTTAGCGGATTGAATTTAGTTTCATATTCTTTAAGAAATTCACTGAATTCACTACTGGATATCTTTTTAGATTCGAGTGAATAAAGCTTAAATGCTAAATGACTTAAAAAATTAAAAATGCCATCCAAATCTTGTTGTATATTCACTTTTGCTTTAGTAAGCATACTTGTAATTAAAGCCTGATAGCAATAACCGAATGATGTGAATGTAAACTTATCAGATGTTGAAGCAAAATTATCTAGGATTTGGATAATGGTAATTAAATATATTGGTCTTGAATCCATAATATTTTTTTTCATTATGGTATCGAACTGTGATGCAATCTGGTCAACTTTTACTAAAAGCTCATTGTCAATAACATGTCTTTCATCATCATCCTTTCCAATCAAAAGCCATTTCTTTATGAATTCATTACGTTTTACATAGCCGAAAGGTAATATATCTAAAAAGTTAAAATCCTTGTTTGCAAGCTTCGCCTGATACTGAACAATTTCATTTTTATCAACAAAAACTATAACTTGGTTAAAATCAGAACAGACGTTATTTAGTAAAGTGTTGAAATCTTCAGTACGTAAACTTTGCTTAGTAAAATCGTCTACGATCAGCACAGTTTCGCTAAATAGGTAATTATTCTTCAAATTAAATTTTTTACAAAATTTTTCTGTAATCCAAATTGATTTTGGATTTTTTATTTCATTTCCACTTAGTAGAATAACTTCCTTACCACTTGACTTTATATCTTGTGCAATCTTCTTTGCTAAACTAGTTTTTCCTATTTCTTCATTGCCAGTAAAACAAATAAAACTATATTTTTTCAATACCTGTTTTACGGTACTCGTAGACTTTTTGATTGTATCTTCATTATTAGGATCTTTAATATCTGGATAGATATAAATATCATTCAATGATAATAAGTTTTTCTGCGGGTGTTTGACTTCTAGGCCAAGATCATTGATAAAAATTTCAAAATTATCTTGAGAATTATTGGGTTTTAAGGGGCTTTTTTTTTACTATCTTCTTCTGTTACAGCTTGCTGTTTTATTTGATTCAAAGTTTTATTTAACTCTATAGCTATTTCATTATATATTTTGTCTTTAGATTCTCCCTTTTGAATCAAAGTTGCTATGGGCGTACCATCTTCAGGCTGAAGTAAAAATTCTTTCAATGGAGTAAATTGCCAACTACACTCTCTGACAATTATAGGAAATATATTTATTTGATCTATATTGCCTTCTTTATTGCGCTCTAAAGCAATATTAAGCTCATCTAAGCATGAAGTAGATGCTAAATAGTCAGGACTGATTAAACATATCATTAGACCAAATTTATCTAATTGTGTATTAATCTTATCAAAAAGTTTTTGTCCCGTAATTAAAGTAGTGTCATCCCAAGCTTCAAACTCACTATATTGAAATCGAAGCAATGGTTGGATATATTTTTTTAAATCTTGTAAATATTCTTTATCAACGTGAGTATAACTAATAAAGATTTTTCCACTCTTTGTCATATTAACTCCAAAATTAATTTTTAAAAATCTAGGATATTACAAATTATATTATTTCAGTTTGTGCTCATTCCATGTTTCTAAAACAAATAATGCTAGGCTATGAGCTGAGTTAACAGCAAATCTAGCATGTCTAGGCTTAGGCTTATACATTTTTTTGCCTTGACCATGGGCTGAACTACCATGTGTACGAAATGCAGAGATACCATCCACTACGGACAACATCCCCGAAATAATTTTCTTTAAGTCATCGTCTTGAAGCTGGGCTGGATCAAAATTTAAAGCTGTTGCTACTGTCTTCCAAAGATTACGTAAATCTTGCTTAGCAGGAAAAGGTAATCTTTCTTCTTCAATGAAAACCTTGCATACAGATTCTAAAATATTACAAGCCGCTGAAACCGCCTCTAGAGGCTGTAAATCCACATTTTTGAGAGCTCTTTCAAATTCTAAATTGATTGCTGGTATATTTTTTTGATGTATTAGATTTTGTAAGCTTTGACTAGGTAATGAACCTCCACTTGAAATAATACCGCCCTGAATATAAGTTAGACTATATTTTCCTAATAGCTCTATCAATGAGTTTTTGAATTCGAGACTTTCTTGATACTGAGAACGTTTAAAAGTGTCATAGCTAGGAATAGTTTCTAAATCAGGTAGCTCTATATATTTCTCAAGAAGTTTGCCCAAAACCTTCAATGGCTGCTCAGATACTTTATTGGTTCGATTTAACCATTCCTGAACTTTAACTGACTTATTTCCTTCTGGAACGTCGCCTGGAGCATCTGCATACATAAAAAGACTATCAAGGCTTGCATGAGTTTCCAAGTCTGGGAGTTTATCGGACAGTATAGAGATCACTGGTCTAGGTATCATATTACTCATATTTAGATGAATCCTTCGATATTTTAAAGCTATCGTATTTTTGAGTAATCAATATCGTAGCCAGATTTATTCAACATATGAGCTACTGATAGTCGCCAATCATTATAAGCATGATCTGTGTATACCACCCCGTTTACGTCGCCTGGCATTTCTAAAAAGCCTTCCTTTTTTACCAAACAGGTTACCCGTGAACGAGTATATAGACCAATTAATAACCCATGCTCAAAAACTACATTCTGTCTAGCTCTAAGCCTATATTCTGGCTCTTTTATGCCTTTTCCTTCATCATCGGGTGTATACAAGACAATACCAAAACCAATTGCAGGATCACTTGTATATTGTTCAAGTTTTTCAATGATAGTTAGACTAGCATCATGTTGCTCTCGGAGTACAATTGGCTCAATAGATTGAGAGAGCAAAAAAGCTTTCACTTCATTGATTAAAGGGTCATCATGACCATGTACAATAAATACTTTTGATGGTTTAGGCGCTATAGATTTATTTAAGTCAGTTTCTTGTTTTATCTTCTTTCCTTTAGGATACGTTATTAACTCATCCGTTATTTCTTTTTCCTTTAGAATTGCAGTCTCTAAGTCATTGTGGTAGAAACCAATCGCTACAATGCTTGAAGATCGTTGAATTGAATCTCTCCTCGCTTTTTCCCTTTGTTGCAAAACATCAGCTGATATTTCACTAGAGAATATTCTCATTCTTTCAATTTTTTCGATTTCAATTGAACGTCCATTAATTAAAATAGATTCACCCAATTGATAAGGCTCTGTGAATCTTAACTTAATATCCTCTAAGCTACTTATATCGGACTTTATCTCTAATTGATCCCATACATCTTTATGATATTTAGCACCTAACTCAACGATAACATGATAATACATAGTTTATAATCCATTTAATAGTTTAATGATTGCCTTACCCACCGCCAACGCCAAATTCACAGGCACCGCATTACCAATCTGCTTATAAACTTGCGTCGCAGACCCTTCAAACTGCCAATTATCAGGAAACGTTTGAATACGAGCATACTCACGAGTTGTTAAGGGCCGATGCTCGCTTGGATGACACCTTTCTGTCTGCTTCTGGGCAGGGGCACATGTCAGTGTCAGACTAGGCTCATTCCAAGATAAGCGTCGTGCCATACCTGTCTTACCACCCCCCAAATAAAAACTACCAAGCATATACTCTTTTTGTAAGTCTATTGGCAAATCTCTCCAATAGCCACCTTCTGGTACGTAAGCCATAATCTCAGCTTTGCGCTTTGGATATGCTTGACCTACTGATTCAGGTACCGCACTATCAAACAGCTCCCCCGCTTGCAGAGCATCTTTTACCGTCAATAAGCGATAATAGGGTGATGGTTTTACAAATTTGGCTTTCGCTACCAAATCATTTCGCACCCCAATAATAATTAGACGTTCACGTTTTTGTGGCACCTTATAAAAAACTGCTTTATACACATCTTGCTCGACAATAGTATAGCCCAATTCCTCTAGCACATGAATAATCGTCTTTAGCGTTCTGCCGCTATCATTTTCAGTCAATCCCTTTACATTTTCCGCCAAAAACACCTTGGGCTGAATCTCTTTAATAGCTCGCGCCATCTCAAATACCAAAGTTCCCCGCAAATCTTCAAAGCCCAGCTGTTTTCCTGCATAAGAAAAGGGTTGACAAGGAAAACCACCTGTCAACAAATCCACCTGACCTTTTAAATGCGAAAAATCAACATTCGTGATATCATCTTCAATCACGTTCCAGTCAGGACGATTGGCTCGTAACGTCTGACAAGCATACTTATCTTTTTCATTCAATAACACAGATTTAAAGCCTGCTTGCTCAAAGCCCAGGGCCAAACCACCGGCTCCAGCAAACAGTTCGACCAAAGTATATTCACGTTTAGGCACCACCGCCATATCGTCATCCCAGGTGCTATTAAACATATTGGCAAACTGTGGGAACACTATTAGTTGCTCTTTGCTATAAGGCTTATCGTGTGCCGTTGGATCAAGTGCAGGCACTAATTTGCCGTTTTTTGCCCAGCTTTCCACATTCTTTTTTGAAATAGAAAGCACGTCTGCCACTGTTTCAGCAGAAAAGTATGCCTCATCAGAAAACACATTCAACATATTCATAGAACGCCCCAAGCTTAAAAGGCCCATTGTACCGAGAAATGACCACCAGGTCCAGTACTATTTTAAAAAATCAGGAAAATCCTATGAGCGAAACTATTACAGCCACTCAGCCAACCGACCTACATCAGCAAATGCGACAAGCTGTCAAAGATAAGGCTTTATCAATCTTAAAAATGGATGACAAAGTCAAACGTCTTAGCAAAGACATTGACGATGGGGATACCAATCTATTTTTTTTGGAGATGTTTGGCAAACAAGTGATGTTTACCTCTAAGTTGATTACTTCATTACAAACCGCTTTTGGTATGTCATTTTATGAACAAATCTCAAAAACGCTAGGTGAAATGGTCGGTTATGAAGTGCATAACCAATATAAACTCACAGGGTACATTCATGGCAACTTCAAAAGTTATTTAGATACCCTGCTTGAAGATGTTAAATACGCGCCAAGTCGACAATCTGAATATCAACGCATTCAAGTAATACACGAAGAGATTAAAGCTGAAATTGGTAATTTAGATACTATCCCAGACAGTACCGTCGATGTTTTTATTAAGAAACCTGATGGGACAGAAATTTACATCGACATTACCACGGTCAAACCCAATAAAAAAGAATTTCGCACCATGAAACAAAAAATTCTTAAATGGTACATTTTGCGATTAAGCCATGGTGATATTACCCCAGATAAAATTCATACTTACATTGCAATTCCATACAACCCACAATCGAAAACAGATAATACTTACACACGTTGGAGTGAATACTACGATCGTGAAGATTTACTGGTGGGTAATGAGCTTTGGCAGCTTGTATCTGGCAACCAATTTTCATTACAAGATATGATTGAAGTATTTCGAGAAATTGGCCAAGAGTCAAAGGCTGACATTGAGAAAGCAGTTAGGTTAAGCGACTGAATTTAGATTAACCCTACGTCATATTAACTAATTATTAGTTAAATAATAACTAATGGTTAGTTAATTAAAAATATAAAACAGTTAATGACAGTCATTTAAGTGGATTTAGAGCTATTTTTAGAACCCTTAATTTTTAGAAGTTACTATTTGTATGGATATTTGATCTAAAAACAATTTATTACTAAAATTTTTTTTGACTGATGGATATAGTAATAGATTACTATATTTAATTAGTTAATTATTAGTGTATAATTAACCAATCATTAACTAATAAAAAAGGATATCGTAATGGCTCAAATATTTACAATTGCCCATCGAAAAGGCGGTGTTGGCAAAACAACGCTTGCAACCAATTTAGCCGTTGCACTTAGCAATAAAGGCAAAACATTACTGGTCGATACCGATGACCAAAAATCCGCTTATAACTGGAATGAGTATCGCCAAGAAAAACTCAACTCAATATCGGTCATTGACAGCTTAGGCAAAACCTTACAACCGCTTAACGACGAATATGAATTTATCCTAATTGATATCGCTGGACGTGATAGTGAAGTATTTCGAGAAGCGTTATTGATATCAGACAAACTCATTGTTCCAACTCAAGCGAGTATACTCGATTTAGAGCTATTGCCTTATATTGCCGACAAAGTAACGACTGCTCATAAGCTTAACCCAGAACTCAAAGCCTACATTGTCATTAATCGAGCCAATGCCAACCCAAAAAACAACGAAGTCAACGAAGCCAAAAAATTTATCGCCAAATACCCAATCTTTAAACTATTAAACACCGTCATTCATGACCGCAAACAATTTCGAGATGCCATTATCGGCGGTCTGTCCGTGTCAGAAATGGGTAGCAGCAAAGCCCATGACGAGTTAAATAAATTCTTGATTGAGGTGCTGTGATGAATAAATTTGACCGTATAAAGGCGAATGCTGATTTTATCCAAGACGTGAATTCGGACGTTAAAAAGACACAAACCATTACTACCAAAGGGCAAAAACAGCTAACCCTTGAGCCAAACATGTTAAGCAATAAAGAACGGTCACGCTCGAAACATGGACGTAACCTAATTACGCATTTGTTTGTCGAAGAACTCGAAGCGATTGAGTTGACCGCAGAAAAATTAGGTGGGTCGTCTGTAAGTAACTTTGTACGACAGTTGATTTTGGATAAATGTCAAAGCGTACTAGGCGATGATGAATACAACCGTATTACGTCAAACAAACGCAATGTGATGAAAAATAAACAGAATAGTTAGAAATTAGTTATTTATTAGTCTATAAATAACTAAATACTAGTATAAAATTAGTATATTATTAGTTAATTATTAACCAATAATATACTAAATATTAACGCTTAGCTAAAACCCTAGACCAATAGCCTAGGGCTTAATCGGATTAGCTATCAGATTTTTTAAAACCCAACTTTAGAAGATAGGGCATATAAACTGTAACTTGCTTGATATCTCGTTGTAATTCATCAGAAATACGATCAATGAAAGGTTGCATATCTTCACCCATCTTAGCAAATTTACTTGAGAAATTTTGGTTGATTGCAAGTTTACTGGCAAAGAAATCCGCTTGTTTAGGCGATAATAATTTGACATTGGTATCTGGGGCGACTTGTTCTGGACTATGTTCAATCGCTTTAGCTGTTTTGTCTTTTAGATTTTTGTCGGTTTTACTGGTATCTTTAAACGAAAAGACAATTTCTGTGACCACTCTACCTTTTTTGTTTTGCGTATAAGTAATGCGTATCGGCGTATGTTTTTCAATATCAACGATCGCCTTGTCTAACACATTCCGTTTAAATTCACTAATGACTGGGTAACTAGCAATACAATTAAATTTTTCACGCAAATATTCAATAGTATAGGCTTTGCTTTTGTCTTTTTGATATAGACAACTTGAAATCAGCTCAAATAAAATAATGCCATAGCAACCTAATTTGATAATCATTTGCCGTTCGTATTTGGTAAAAGGATTTGTTTTATCAAAAACGGTCAGCATTTCAATCACGTCTTTATGCAAATCGATATGAACCTCGCCTTGCTTACTCTTGTAGTCGCCTTTAGTTATCCAAGTCACTTTTACTTTTGATTTATATTTTTTATTGGCACTAAAGTTCCAAAACTCGTAAGTTTTGTGTTGAAGTGAATTACAAATGTTTTCCAATTCTTGATAATAAGCCTTACTTTTAATCTCGTATTCGTCTTGAAAATCTTTTACTTTAACGATAAATGTCTGCTGGTGAGGGTCTTTATCCACCTCTTTTCTGACCAAAGGTGACAAAAACATAATTAGCCGTCGCTCGTTCAAGTCAAGGTTGCTAATAGCATTAAGCAATCTATTTTGCAAAACAATCCATTCTTCACCATATATCCTGCTAGCTTTGGGTTTTTCTAATAATTTTTCTTCCAACATTGGAGCGATTATCTTTCGCCCTTCTTGTTCCATAATCTCACGCATAAGTTGCATGATAGTGTTTTTGTCTATAGCTTCGCTTTGCAAATTTGGTTGTGAATTTTCCATGTTTAACCTATAACTTGTAGAGATAGAATCAATTATACCCAATATTATTGTAATTAAAAATTGAAAATTACAATAATACCCTATTTTTCTACAAGTTAAACCCTATTTTTCTACAACAATGACCCTATTTTTCTACAAGTATTACCCCATTTTTCTACAACTAAACCCTATTTTTCTACAACAATGAAAATTTTTTACCATGACCTAGGCCTTACGTAGCACAGCTTACAGCGATTTTGCCGAAAACCTACAAAGCTTTTAAAAGATATAAATATTAAAAAATAAAAAGGAAATTTTTTTGTTTTTATTATTTTTAAAAAGAAATCCAAAACAGCAAAATATAAGAATCAAAGATACATTTTAAGTTTGGAATAAGAAATTTATCTTTTTAGTCAATTTTTCGATCAAGTAATAGATTAATACAGGTCAAATTTCAATTTTAGATGGGTTATTTTGATGTTTGGAGTATAGGTTGATATTAGGGTAGCAAAAATTCTCTAAATCGCTTAGAACGCATTACAAAGCATTTTAGCGATATGTTAATTTCTCATGTTGGAATTTAATAATTAAAAGCTAGTTTTTAAACAGACGAGTAATTCAATTTTTCAGCATTACTCATCTTCTTTGATATAAACAAATAAGTCACTTGGTTGACAATCAAGATAGCGACAAAGCTTCTCAAGAATTTCCAAATCAACACGGCTACTTTCATTGTTATACATCCGATACAACGTAGTTCTCGAAATATCTGTATCTCTTTCGGCATCGGCAACCCGTAGACCTTTTTGGGCAAATAGTACGGGCAAATTCAAACGTAACATAGCTTCCTCAAAACCTTTTCAAAAAATGCTTGCATAATGACTCATTCGTGATAATATATTATCTATATAGAACACAAATTATCATATTTAGATTATTTTATAATTAAAGAAGATGATTAAATTTTAGCTATTATGCCATAGTTAGATTTAATAACCAATGAAGGAGACCACGCCATGAAAAAACCTACCTTACAAAACCTTATTCGACTACAACAGCATAGTCAGTTATTGAAAGACTATGCCAACGACTTGGCAAATCAACTCATTATCGAATTTGATATCAATGAAGGTCACAAAATAGCTCGATTTTTAAAGGTTAGCCAAGGATTAGATAATTATACCGCCATTCGCTATTGGGCAGAGAAATGGCTAACAGCGCAATATCCTTTGACTGATGATGCTAGCGTATATGAAGACTTAAAATATGATGATGGACTATACCCACAGCTTAAACATCAATTCTTAAAGCATTTTCCCAATGCAGCCGTGGCGTAACAATAGCAAATATAAAATCGTTGGTGCTATACGCGTTAAGCAAGCGTATAGCCTATGTAAAAACCTAACTCGGCAGCGTTTATCCAACAATGCTGCCAAATAAAACGACTATTTTAACTTAATGTTGCTGCCATCAAATTAAACTCGGTGCTCACACAAAAGCGGCCTTCAAACCTCAACTAAATAAAAAAATTGCTACTAAACCTAGCAATTAAATTGATACTGAAATTAACCAAACCAGTAGCCAATTTTAATCACATTAATGCAAATCTTATAGCCATACCTAGCAAACTTAAAACCAATATCTTAAAAAATCTTTGCTGATTTTAACAATTGTTAGTTTAAAAGTTGGCACGTTACACCAGAAGAGCAACGAATTAAATTCATCAATCTAGCACAACGTATTTATGACTATCCTGACTTTCAACACAAATATCTCACCACGGATGATGAACAACATCGTAGCCTAGAATTTGAAAAATTGGTCAAAGATATCATCGTCGAAGACCGAAAAAAAGAAATCGATTTTTACAAAATTTTCATCCAAGACGAAGCATTTCAACTGGCATTTTTAAGTAACCTACGACAAGTGATTGATAAAAAATCACTCACCAGCTCAACACGATAAATAACACAAAAATTTTCTAAACACAAAAAAGATTTGAAACATTCACAACTCAAATCTTTTTAAACCTCAACAACATCACGATAAATTAAAATTATCACTTATCGGTGAAACTAAATTTGACGGATTGACACTAAGATGATTAATCTCATTAACCTTTGGTTCTATAACTTGATCAATTGGTACAGCTGAATCAACTAAAAAATTCTTCAGCCAATCCTTATCCTTCTCATTTAAATTCTTATCAGTCAACAACATAGATAAAAAATCAGACAAAGTAATCGTAGCTTTCTGATTCGGTAACTTTTTTAACGACTCAATCGTCACTAACCCAAAACGTTTATAGCGACTCTCTATAATTTCCTTTTTTTCATATGCATGCAATTTTAAAGCCTCTTTTGCTTTTCTCTTTTTCTCACGAATAGTGATCTTAGACTTTTCAAACTCTAGCAATAACTTTAATTTTTTAACATCTGCATCAGATAACACAGATTTTTGAGACAGCGTTAATATCAACTGCTGCTCATCACTAAGTTTTTTAGACTTAGCAACTTTTTCCTCAAAATCCTTTAATAATTTCATTAATAAATTATTTTCTAACTTAGTAAGTTCTGCTCTCATAAATCACCCATACAGTTATAGATCTTATTAATAATAACAACCTATAGCGAAAAATCAAACAAAAAGCGATTTGCAAGTAAAGAAAATTACCATATAATCGACTGAAATAATAAAAGAACTAAAAATTTACTCAGCCAGCAATGACAGCGTTACCATTTTCGCAAGCTTAATGGTAACGCTGTCGCCGGCAAAAGTGGGAATGCTTCCCCCTCTTGACACCCCCTAAATCGCTTCTTTTTAAAATTTACTCTGCGCTAAATTTCATAAAGAAGCGATTTTAAAAGAAAACTAAGTTACGCGATGATAGTTACTGTGATGATAGTCTTTGGATGTTGATTAATGATTTCAATCCATAATAAAAAATCTAACGATGCTGATAAAAGGAAAACTCGTTTAAATCTTCGATTAGATGATAAAGAGTTTGAGTTATTAAAAGCTAAAGCCGAGGGCTTTGGTTTACCACTTGCTAAATTTGTGCGTGTTTCTTTATTGGGATTACCTGAACCGGCAAAGCGTATTCATGATTTACCTGTAATTGACGCTGCCTTGTTAAGGCAATTGGTTAGTATGGGTAATAATGTCAATCAATTAACGCGTTATGCTCATACGGTGTCGTTAGATCCAAAGCAAACACTGAATACATTAGAGTTGGCGTTTGCTTTGCAAAGAGTCGCTGACGAATTGAAGTTGTTACGAGAACAGTATTCGCTTAACGCCGTAGAGAATGCGGATAATATTATTAGCGATTCAACTGTGATTAATGATCAAACTGATTCACCTATTATCAAAAACTTTGCTGAGACAATCAAATGCTAGTGCGATTTTTTGATCATGGCAAAGTAAAAAAAGGCGAACTAACACGTACAGGCGGCGGCGGTGCGGTACGCAATTATTTATTATTTGATAAAGACAATAGAAGTAAACCTCGCGATGGGGCTCGATTAATCTATGGTAATGATAGTGATACGACCGAAGTCATTAACGGCATCAAAAATTCAAAAATTTATACGTCCGGTGTCTTGTCATTTGCGCCTGAAGAATCGATCACGGATGCGCAAAAAATCGAAATAATTGAGTCGTTTGAACGAAATCTTTTTCCCGGTCTAATGAAAGGTGAGTATTCGGGATATTGGGTCGAGCATCAAGACAAAGATAGGCAAGAATTACATTTTGTGTTTGCCGATATTCATTTGCCGTCAGGTAAAGCATTGCCTGTGTACTATATTGGCAAAGATTTTGATCTTGTCGATTCATGGAAAGATTTAATCAATATCGATTATGGGTTAGAAGACCCCAATGACCCCAAGCGACAACGGGCTTATCGCTTAAAAGGCTATGAGTATGCCCTCAAAAAACAACAAGAGAAAGATAAACTTGCAGGTAAAGCCATTAAAGACGAAAAAGTCTTTGATGAAGAAAAAATTGGCGAGTGGTTGATTGAAGAGATTGCTGATGATGAGTCGATTCAGACGCAAGCAGATGTGATTCGTGTCATTGCTGAAGCATTTGAAATCACTCGGGTGGCAAAAGATGGCAAATCCATTTCGATTAAAAATCCTGTGGGTGGTCGCAATATTGAATTAAAGGGGATGATGTATGAGCGAGAATTCACCAGACAACGTTTCGAGTCGCTTGGAAAAACACAAACGAGAGAAAGCGCAAAGCGAAGCGAACTTCAAGCAATCAATCGACGAGAGCGTGAAAAACGCAAGCTCAGATTGGAGCAACGCTTTGCTCAAAGTTGTGAACCAGATGGACGACTTAGCCAAGAGCTTAGTCACGCAGAGCCTGGAATTAAACAGCGAGCAGATTGCGAAAGCCCAATTGCAAATGGTTCTGTTACAACAACAGTTAACTCAGATGATTCAGACCCTCTCGCAGATGCCCGAGCAAATCAGCGAGAAAGTAACCCAGACAACCCAGAGCGTGAACGACAGTCTCGATACAATGATATCGGCCGTCAGCAAGAAGTCAATCCAGGTAACCGAACAAGCGAAGCATCACTTGGATACGATTCCAAATCAAATGCAGAGCATCAGCGACCAAGCCGTCCAACATACCCGAAAAATCACTCAGGCCCATCAACACAAAATGCAACAGCTGAACAAAATCGGGTTCAAAGCCTCGATGCTAACCGCATTGGAGATTTTTCTGGCTATCGCTTTATTTGCCGGAAATTATTATCTGGGCAAACAGGTCTATCACACCCAGCAGACACTGGATATTTTACAACAACACATCGATCAAACCCCAACCGAAACAAAAGCACTAGCGATGATCAATATCTTCGAGAACAAGGGCAAAGAGGGTGGGGTGCTGATAACACCGAAGAATCAACAAACGGCATTTTGGGGCGAGAATCAAAACAAAGAAAAGACCTTACTGGTGACCGCACCCGAAAGCCTGCCACAACTGCAACAAACGCCCAAACGGAAGTAACTCAAGATGACTCAAATAACCCCAATCGAGCTAATTACCAAGACTTTAGAGCAGTTGTCGACCGATTTGCACAACAAAGTGGAGAGCCATTTGAGCCAAACCAGCCAAGCACAGCAGACACAAATCACCGAGGCTTTAGCCCAATTATTACCGAGCTTACTCGAGCAGCTTACACCGATTATCAAAGCAGAAGTCAAGAAACAGGTGATGGCTCACAACCAGCTGATACTGAAGCAGGTCGAGAGCTGCTTGAGCGAATTAGAAAACACCAATCGACAACAGCTAAAAATGCTGAAATTAGGCAGGGAAGAATATCAACTCTTACAGCAGAAAATGCAATCGACATTAATGGCGTTGGACAATATGGCATTGCTCGACGACGACGCGGTAAAAGATTCGCTAGAGACGTTACAGGAATCGATAACCAGCTTGCAGACACAAATGCAGGAATTGATAACCTCACAACAGGGTATGATGAGCGAACACACCGATTTGGTCAAATTAATCGACGAGTTAGAAGGGTTAAAGCAGGATATGACCATGACGCTCAGCAGTTTGCAGCAGCAACAAACAACTTTGGTGCAGTCATTGGCACAGTTTCAGCCGTTATTAAAGCGGTAATTGAGTTGTTTAAAAAGTTGTTTAATGGGTTAAAACAGCAGGTGGTGGGGTATGCCAAGGAAGGGGTGCTGTATGAGGTGGATGCTGATGGTAAACAGCAGAAAATGAATCCACAGCAAGCAGAGTCCTATGTAAATAGTCATCCTTATGATTTGTCGAATTATGCTAGGTTAGAGTTGACGGTGAAAAAGCTGGAAAAAGATAAAGAGCTAAGACATGAGCCGTTTAGGGGGTTTGGGATGTAGGCAATATTTTATGATAAAAGGCGACTTGTAAACTTAAATCGCTTTTTTATTGTCAACATTTTTTCAAAATTGGAATGAACGGTAGTTTTTTTGTTATTAAATTGTAATATATTCATTTGTCAAGCGAGTGTATAAAAGATGCCGATTTATATATTTGGGGTCGTCTCAGAAAACGGAAAATAAAGCACGCTAAGCGTGCGTGGAGGCTGGCACCCAGCGGTACAGCGTCGGAATGGACACGCCGAGGTTCTTGGCCACGTCCTTGGGCGGCACCCCGCTGGCCAGCAGCTTCTTGGCCGACTCGATCTTGCTGTCGGTCATCTTCGGCTTGCGGCCGCCTTTGCGGCCGAGCTGCTTGGCGACTTCCAGCCCGGCGCGGGTGCGCTCGACGGTCAGCTCGCGCTCCATTTCGGCAAGGCTCGCCATGACGTGGAAGAAGAACCGCCCGGATGGTGTGCCGGTGTCGATGGAGTCGGTGAGGCTCCTGAACTGGACACCGTGCTTGTGCAGATCGCCGACCAGATCGACCAGTTGCTTGACCGACCGGCCCAGCCGGTCGAGCTTCCAGACGACCAAAGTATCGCCTTCGCGCAGCATTTCGAGCGTCTTGGCCAAGCCAGGCCGGTCTGCCCGCGTGCCACTCACCTTGTCCTCGAAGACCTTTTTACATCCGGCCTTGCTCAAGGCTTCGCGTTGCAGCTCCAGGTTCTGATCCTGCGTCGAGACGCGCGCATAGCCAATCAACATGGCTTGTCTCGCGCCCGGTCGATGCGTTCCTGCATCGCCTGCATCACTTCTTCGTGGGTGTACGATCTGGCGTTGGCGTCGGTGGCTTGCCGCAGGGCTTCCTCAACCTCGCGCGTCATCCGCTCGTAATCCTCCGGCCACAGCGCTTGCTCCATGCGCAGCGACGCCTGACCCAGCAGGTGCAGCAGGCTGAACAGCCGCATGTCGTTGGTGGCGACGATGCGCTCCCGAATCTGCTCCTGAATAGCTTCGCTAGCCCGATGCGCTTGTGGTGTGGCAGTCCCCTCGTAGTCAGCGGGGAATTCCGCTTCCTCGGCAATCCTTGCCCAGGCGCTGGCCAGCGCCTCGATGGTTGACGTGCTCATTTCCGCCGCTCCTGTGCTCTTTGGCGAATCAACCGGCCAAGGGGCCTCGACGCGAAAACCAGCAGCATCACGCCTATCGGATACCAGGTCGAGAAGACCACCAAGGCATCGAAGGCTGGCCGTCCGGTGTTGGTAGGCAGTACGGCGGTCACAGCCATCAACCCGCCGACCGTCCAGATGATGCGCCACACGTAGGGCATCACGCGGGGCACGTAGCCGTCATCGAAAGCGGTCTGGTAGTAGCGGCGCAGGCCGCGCTCGGCAAGCGCCTGGCGCTGCCGCTCCGACAGCGCATCCGTCCGGCCATACCAGCGCCGGAATGGTGGACAGCGCAGCAGCAAAGGGGTGAAGAGGATCATCACCGCCACGATCGCGACACCCCACGCCATGACGGCGCCGGCATCGGGCCGCTTGGCGTTCTCGATCACGGGCGCGAAGACGCCCGGAGCACCGATCATCCAGAACAGCGCAATGTGCTGATGGAAGGAGAGCTTCATTTGCTCATCCACTTGCGCAGCAGGCGCTTTTTCAGGGAGGCGCGTTCTTGCGGGTTGCGTCCCTTGTGATTGGCGATGCGATCCGCCGTGGCGGCCTGGCGCTTGACGGGCCAGTAGGAGCGGCCATCCTTGCCCATCGACCAGACGCTGCTGGCCTGGTTTTCCAGCAGGGGCAGATGGGCGCTCAGGGCTTCGGGCGACGCGCTGGTCAGCGCCGTGCGCTCACGGGTGCGCCAGCGCTGATGCCAGAGCTTCTTGTCCTCGCGCTCGCTGCCGCAGGTCGTGTGCCCGACGATGGGTGTTTTGCGGCGGCTGCGGCTCATAACGTAGTGGTCTCCAAGAACATTCAGGACTGATCCCAGGCGTCGATGGTCAAGACCTGATCGGCAGGACAGGCGGCTACGCGGTCGGGAACTGGATGGTGTTCAGTCTCATGCCGACCCCATTCGATTGATCGCGTCGCTTGCGGCACGCTGCGACGCAAGGAGGTTTGCGACCTGGTTTAGCAGCCGTGTCCGCTGCATGTCTGTTACCTATCTCCCCGACCGCTCATTGGACCAACTCCAGAGATTGGGCTCTATCGCTCAGCCAATACGAAACCGGCATTGGCTGATGCCACAACCGAGACTAACACAAATGGCTCGGTACCTGTATTTCGCGCCCCGTGCACTTGGCCCGGTCTTGCCACGGCTATCTCACCTTCCCTGAGGGCACGAACAATCCCATTGCCCTGAAAGTAATCAGCCATTCCCGACAAAACAGTCCACGTGTCTTGGCCGTGAGGATGAATGTGAGCCGCAATTTCCTGCCCGGGATGGACATGCCAAACCACGATAATTGAGTCTCGGGTTTCAAGCACAACGGAACGAATAGGCTCGCCTTCGGACGGCTGAACATACTCGGCTACAGAAAATATTCTCGATTCAACAGTCATCGGAGATCCCTCTTTCACAGTTGTCGTTACGGTCTTCATCGTCGGCATCCTGACGCACGGCGGGCAATTGCTGGAGCAACGCCGGCAGCCATTCCTGTACCGTCTCCCACACCACATCGAGGTTGATGTCGAAATAGCCGTGAGCCATGCGATTACGCATATTGCGCATGCTGCGCCACGGCACGTCGGCATGCGCCTGGGTGAACTCGACGTAGCCATCCATCACCTTTGTGGCCGCCTCGCCGATGACGATCAGGCTCATGATGACGGCCTGCTGGGTGCGCTTGTCGGCCAAGAAGTCGTCCTTGGCCATCCCTTCCACGAAGCTGCGCGCATCGGTTGCGGCCTGCTGAATGTGGTCGAGGTAATCGGGCAGGCGGTTCTCGCTCATATCGGTTGCGCCTCCGCGAGCACCTTGGCCCGGAACTTCGGCGGCAGGTCGCCGGGAGTCAGCAGATCGACGTCAACGCCGAGCAGCGATTTCAGTTCTTCTTCCAAATCGCCCAAGTCCAACAACGTGGCACCGGGCAGCGCATCGACCAACAGGTCGAGGTCGCTGCCATCCCGGTCGGTGCCATGCAGCACCGAGCCGAAGACGCGCGGGTTCGCGGCGCGAAAGCGGCCTACCGCTTCACGCACTGCGCTTCGCTTCATGTCAAGCACAACAGACGGTCGCATGCGCATCCTTTCTTATCGAAACTCGTTGAGATGATATGCAATCAAGAATAGAATTTCAAGAACTATTTTCGAGAATCGCAATGCCTTGATTCCCGTGCCGCGCCGGTTGCCTTGGCGGGCTTGTCACAAACCTACGTTTTCAAGAAGAAGGAAACCGCATGCCCCGCCGTTCGATCCTCTCCGCCGCCGAGCGCGAAAGCCTGCTGGCGTTGCCGGACACCAAGGATGAGTTGATCCGTCACTACACGTTCAGCGAAAGCGACCTCTCCATCATCCGGCAGCGGCGCGGCCCGGCCAATCGGCTGGGCTTCGCGGTGCAGCTCTGCTACCTGCGCTTTCCCGGCGTCATCCTTGGCGCTGATGAGCCACCGTTCCCGCCATTGCTGAGACTGGTCGCCAACCAGCTCAAGGTCGGCATCGAAAGCTGGGACGAGTACGGGCAGCGTGAGCAGACCCGACGCGAGCACCTGGTCGAGCTGCAAACGGTGTTCGGCTTCCAGCCGTTCACGATTGGCCACTACCGGCAGGCTGTCCAGTTGCTGACCGAGCTGGCCATGCAAACCGACAAGGGCATCGTGCTGGCCAGAGCCTTGATCGAGCACCTGCGGCGGCAGTCGGTCATTGTGCCCGCCCTCAACGCCGTCGAGCGGGCGAGCGCCGAAGCGATTACCCGCGCCAACCGGCGTCTCTACGACGCCTTGGCTGAGCCGCTGACGGACGTGCATCGCCGTCGCCTCGACGATCTGCTCAAGCGCCGCGACAACGGCAAGACGACGTGGCTGGCCTGGCTGCGGCAATCCCCGGTCAAACCGAACTCGCGGCACATGCTGGAACACATCGAACGCCTCAAGGCGTGGCAGGCGCTCGACCTGCCCTCCGGCATCGAGCGGCTGGTTCACCAGAACCGGCTGCTCAAGATCGCCCGCGAGGGCGGCCAGATGACGCCCGCCGACCTGGCGAAGTTCGAGCCGCAGCGGCGTTACGCGACCCTGGTGGCGCTCGCCATCGAGGGCATGGCCACCGTCACCGACGAAATCATCGACCTGCATGACCGCATCCTGGGCAAGCTGTTCAATGCCGCCAAGAACAAGCATCAGCAGCAGTTCCAGGCATCCGGCAAGGCGATCAATGCCAAGGTGCGGCTGTTCGGGCGCATCGGCCAGGCGCTGATCGAGGCCAAGCAAGCGGGCCGCGATCCGTTCGCCGCCATCGAGGCCGTCATGTCCTGGGATGCTTTCGCCGAGAGCGTCACCGAAGCGCAGCGGCTCGCGCAACCCGAGGACTTCGATTTCCTGCACCGCATCGGCGAGAGCTACGCCACGCTGCGCCGCTACGCGCCGGAATTTCTCGACGTGCTCAAGTTGCGGGCCGCGCCCGCCGCCAAGGACGTACTCGACGCCATCGAGGTGCTGCGCAGCATGAACAGCGACAACGCCCGCAAGGTGCCCACCGACGCGCCGACCGAGTTCATCAAGCCGCGCTGGCAGAAGCTGGTGATGACCGACACCGGCATCGACCGGCGCTACTACGAACTGTGCGCGCTGTCTGAGCTGAAGAACGCGCTGCGCTCCGGCGACATCTGGGTGCAAGGCTCGCGCCAGTTCAAGGACTTCGAGGACTACCTGGTGCCGCCCGCGAAATTCGCCAGCCTCAAGCAGGCCAGCGAATTGCCGCTGGCCGTGGCCACCGATTGCGACCAGTACCTGCATGACCGGCTGACGCTGCTGGAAACGCAGCTCGCCACCGTCAACCGCATGGCGCTGGCCAACGAGCTGCCGGACGCCATCATCACGGAGTCGGGCCTGAAGATCACGCCGCTCGATGCGGCGGTGCCCGATACCGCACAGGCCCTGATCGACCAGACGGCGATGATCCTACCGCACGTCAAGATCACCGAATTGCTGCTGGAGGTAGACGAATGGACGGGCTTCACCCGGCACTTCGCCCACCTGAAGTCAGGCGACCTGGCCAAGGACAAAAACCTGTTGCTGACCACGATCCTCGCCGACGCGATCAACCTGGGCCTGACCAAGATGGCGGAATCGTGCCCCGGCACGACCTACGCCAAGCTGGCCTGGCTGCAAGCCTGGCACATCCGCGACGAAACCTACGGGGCGGCACTGGCCGAGCTGGTCAACGCACAGTTCCGACATCCCTTCGCCGAGCATTGGGGCGACGGCACCACGTCATCGTCGGACGGCCAGAACTTCCGCACCGGCAGCAAGGCCGAGAGCACCGGCCACATCAATCCGAAATACGGCAGCAGCCCAGGGCGGACGTTCTACACCCATATCTCCGACCAGTACGCGCCGTTCCACACCAAGGTCGTGAACGTCGGCGTGCGCGACTCGACCTACGTGCTCGACGGCCTGCTGTATCACGAATCCGACCTGCGGATCGAGGAGCACTACACCGACACGGCAGGGTTCACGGACCACGTCTTCGCGTTGATGCACCTGCTGGGCTTCCGCTTCGCCCCGCGCATTCGTGACCTGGGCGACACCAAGCTCTACATCCCGAAGGGCGATGCCACCTACGAGGCGTTGAAACCGATGATCGGCGGCACGCTCAACATCAAGCACGTCCGCGCCCATTGGGATGAAATCCTGCGGATGGCCACCTCGATCAAGCAGGGCACGGCGACGGCCTCGCTGATGCTCAGGAAGCTTGGCAGCTACCCGCGCCAGAACGGCCTGGCCGTCGCCCTGCGTGAGCTGGGACGCATCGAGCGCACACTGTTCATCCTGGACTGGCTGCAAAGCGTCGAGCTGCGCCGCCGCGTGCATGCCGGGCTGAACAAAGGCGAGGCGCGCAACGCGCTGGCCCGCGCCGTGTTCTTCAACCGCCTGGGGGAAATCCGCGACCGCAGCTTCGAGCAGCAGCGCTACCGGGCCAGCGGCCTCAACCTGGTGACGGCGGCCATCGTGCTATGGAACACGGTCTATCTGGAGCGGGCCGCGAACGCCTTGCGTGGCCACGGTCAAGCCGTCGATGACGGCCTGTTGCAGTACCTGTCGCCGCTCGGCTGGGAGCACATCAACCTGACCGGCGATTACCTCTGGCGCAGCAGCGCCAAGATCGGCGCGGGCAAGTTCAGGCCGCTACGGCCGCTGCAACCGGCTTAGCGTGCTTTATTTTCCGTTTTCTGAGACGACCCCTTCTACCCGATATTGAATACAAAAGAATAAAAATTTTTCATTATATTATCAAAGACTTAGAATTTATTTTTTCATCTTAATGAATACAATTAACATAGCTCCGTGAATACAACGCTAAGTCGCACTGTTACTTGGCTTGGAGTAGTTGCAACGAGTTGCGTGGTGTGTGTACCCTAGAAAGCCCTCTGCAAGAGACGCTTTTTTCTTTGAATTTGAATTTATGATTTCATTGGATATTCTGGTGATGTTTGCTCTAAAAATTTCGCGCAGCGTCACCTGCGGGTGACG